>JBEPZQ010000051.1:0-4984 GCA_041640755.1 Thermodesulfovibrio sp.
ATAACTCATTGATTTTAAAATTTTTTTATTCAAAAGTTGATGAAGTGGGGTGACGGGGAGATTGCTTCCTCCTCGCTTCGCTCGGAGTCGCAATGACGGGGCGGAAAGTCATCGCAATGACGACAAGAAGGACGCCTGTCGCGAGCCAAAGGCATAGCGACCAATCGCAATGACAAAAAAGCTTTAATAAAATTTAAGAATCGTAAAAATTAGGGATCTAATAAACATCCTTTGAAACTTTAACTGTAAGGTCGCCGAGCATGTTTGTGTAACTTCCAAGCTCATTGTCATACCATCCGTATATTACAGCCTGTGTAACAGGAATTTGTAATTTGTCCACAGAGGGTGCTCCAATGGAGCAAACTTTTGAAATATCAAGTGTAATCATAGCTGTTCTTGTGTGCGTCTCGCTTCCTTCAATGATTGCAGCAGGTCCGAAAAATCCTATTATGTCTGTGGATACTTTCTGGTCCTCAGTAAAGAGCAAATAACCTCTTGTTTCCCTTTCTGATGCTTCTTTGTAGATTTTGTTTATAAGGTCATTGGTGATTATGTTGTTTTCATCATCCCTAAATGCGACAACAAGAATTATTAGCGAGCCTGTTACAACAGGAACTCTTACAGACTGGGCAATAAAGCCTATATTTTTCATCTCAGGCAAAACCAATGCAAGCGTTTTTGCTGCTCCTGTGCTTGTAAGTATTATGTTATTCATAGCAGAACGTATTTTTCTTAAATCCTTTGCCTCAGTCTTTGGCACTCTGTCCAAAACCTGCTGGGATGCTGTCACTGCATGAACAGTTGCCATTGATAAACTCAGTATTTTCTCTGCTCCAAAATAATCAAGCAAAGGTTTTATCATGTGCGCAAGACATGTGGTTGTGCAGGATGCACCAGAGATGATAAAGTGTTTTTTGCTGTCATACATCTCTTCATTTATGCCCATGATAACTGTCACAGCATCATCGGGAATTTCAAGAGTTTTATCTTTTATTTTAAATGGAGCACTCACCAATACCTTGTATGCACCACTTTCAAGATGGCCTCTTACAGAGCCTTCCTTTGAATCTACTGGAAGTGTTGGGTCAAGAAATTTTCCTGTAGTGTCAACTACAAGTCTAACTCCGTGTTTTTCCCATCCAATGTCTTTTGGATTTCTGCTTTCCATAAGAAACTTTATAGGAATTCCATCAATCACCATTGTGGAGTTCGCCTCATCAATCTTTTCTATTACACTTTTTGATTTATAACCGTAAAGATAATTGTGAAGTCTACCATATGTGGAGTCATGCTCAATGTAAAAAGCCAAATCATTTAAAGATTTTCCAACTTTTCTGCCAAGATTGACCACGAGCCTTGAAAAATGTTTTCTTCCTATATGATGCCACAGGGTAAGCTTTCCAATCCTTCCCAGTCCATTAATTCCTAATACTGTTTCTCCCATTTTCAAACCTCCCTTTCATTTAAAAATAATCTGTTGAAATATAGATTTTTTGGGTTTCGTGTTTGCCTAAAAAAACCATCCCGCTTCTGCCATCAATGCTGATGTAATCTCCCTTTTTCAAAACCCTTTTTCCTATTTTACACTTTTTTTCGTTCTGATACACCACCATTTTTGAAAAACCTACTACACATGTTTTGCCAAGTTTTGTAGCAATTATTGATGCATGGGAAGTTGAGCCACCTCTGGCAGTCAGGATTCCGTCAGCATTTGCAATATGAATAATATCATCTGGCACAGTGTCTGCTCTTAAGAGAATTAAAGGAGTATCAGGTTCAATGGATTTAAAGTTTTTGATATCCTCCACATCAAAAACTATTTTTCCAGAAAGAGCACCACCGCTTACACCAATTCCTGTGCCAAGCTTGTTTGCATTCAAAGCAGGAGTTGGTATAAACACTGTTACTATTTCGCCCTTTGAATAGCTCATCTCCCTTGTCTGAAGGATGTAAAGGTCTTTTTTACCTCTTCCTTCAAAGGTAAATTCAATCTCCTGATGCTCCCATTTTTCCTTGTAAATCAGTTTTTCAGCTATTTCATAAAGCATTTCATATATTTCTGGGAAAGCTTCTTCTAAGGATTTGTCAGTCTCTCTTCCTTCGTAAATTTTCTGCTCAACTGAGATAGGAAAAGTTTTTACAAGTCCAGAAACAATATCCTCACCCTGCGCTCCTGTTGTGTAATCACCCCAAAGCACGAGTCTGTCAGATGCTTCCTTCGGATTTCTTGTAAAAACCACACCTGAGCCTGAATTGGTATCAATATTGCCAAAAACCATTTTTTGCACGACAACCGCTGTTCCCCAGTCTTCTGATATGCCAAGCAGTTCCCTATAAGCCTTAGCCTTTACAGAATTCCACGAATTTAACACTTGATTAACAGCGATTAGAAGTTGTTTCCAGGGGTCATCTTCAACTTTTATTCCAAGCGATAATATGAACTCCTTGTAAGCCAGAGCAACTTCTTTCATCTGCAAAGGTGAAAACTGGATTTTTAGTTCAACTTTATGCTTTTTTTTGTAAAAGTTCATAATATTGTCAAATTCATCTCTGTCTATGCCGAATGACATTCCCCAGCATTGCAAAAATCTTCGGTAGCTGTCCCATACAAACCACGGCTTTCCGGTTTGATTGATTAGTCCTTCTGCAATTTCCTCGTTTATTCCAACATTTAAGAATGAATTCATCATTCCCGGCATTGATATAGCTCCACCGCTTCTTACAGATACAAGAAGAGGATTAGAAGGCTCACCGAATTTGCTTTTTGCCAGAGGTTCAAGCCTTTTTATAGCTTCCCTTAATTCCTTTTCAAAATGTTCCCTTGCAGGAGCAAAGTCTGTAATAACTTCTTTACATCTGAAAACTTCTGTTGTAATAATAAATCCCGGGGGGACTAATATTTCCTTGCTGGCGAGTTTTACTAAATTATGTCCCTTGTTACCGAGATGGATTCGGTCATTTATTTCTTTTTTTGGCGTGTAAATATCGCAGAGTATTTTTTTAGGATCATAGGTCATTAGTAAATCAAGTTCCCTGTATTGAAGCCTCTCTGCTTGATTGTATGCGGTCTTTATTATTCTGCCGATAAGTCTGTCCAACTGATTCAGTCCCGGATACTGCATAACAGCGTCCCTGAGGAATTTTTCTGACATTGCACTGATAAATTCAAATTTTTCAATTTCCTCTCTCTCAGAAATTCCGTAGATTTTTGAGATAACTTTTTTTAGCCATTTTTTATATGGTGCTGTGCAATATGTGTTTACTATATCACTGACTGATTCTGAAAGATTTCTGAATATATCCATATACTGTGAGAATGTGAATCTTCGGATTTCTAATGCAACTGTAAGCATGTCAAGGGTATGAATGAATTTCTGAGAAGACAAACCATTTAATTCAATAATTCGCATGAATAGTCTAAGATATTTTTCTATCCTGAAAAGCGTAGCCCTTGTAATAAAATCCGTATCAATAGACTGTTCAATTTCATCCAACAATCCATTTAGTATGTTTTCAAGTCTTAAATATACAGAAAGGGCATTAAACTTTCTCTCGCTGTATCTTCCATAAACAGACGGTATACCTGCAGCAATATGTCTTTTATGGGCTATGTCTTCAAAAACCTCGTATTTTTCTGGAGAGAGAATAATATTCTTTAATTCTTCAAGATATATTACAAGAGCCTGAATTTTATTGAAAAGCGAATCGTGCTTAAGAACTTCATTTAAATAAGAACCATCTGGCAAACCCAAAAAAAGGGTTTCCTTAAGGAAGTTCTCCAACTCGCAGTAGTCAATTTTATATTTTCTGTAAAGTAGTTGATATAGTCTGATTGCAAGAACCGCTTTAATTTTGTGCTCGTAGGGAAAATTGTATTGATTTAATTTTGTGTTTACAGAATCCACCTGACTCATGAGAAGATTTTCAAGGGAGCCAAAATCTTTTATCAATTCATGAAATAGTCTTCCCATTTCAGAGAAATGCTCTTTTTCATATTGAAGTGCTTCTATTATGTCTGAAGGTGCGTATTTTTTTAGCTCTGAAACATTTCCAGTCATCCAGAAATTAATTGTTTCTTTGAGCAAATCAAGTATTAAGGGACTGCTTTCTACATGCACCTGCTTTCTGATGAAGTGTATAAGAGGGTCTTTTCTTTTAAAGATTTCGTCCACTTCAGTTGAGACAGTTCTGAGCTGTCCTTCTGCATTGATTTCATTGTAATAAACTGGAAGGTTTCTCAATATTGGTTTGGTTAAATAAAATACTGGCAAGATTTTGGAATTCAGAAGTTTTGTGATTTCCCTCTGGAAAAAGTCAGTATCCTTTATATGAACTCCTCCAAAAAACAAATATAAGCTCAGGGCTGATATCAGGTCTTTAGATAAAACAGGTTTTTTTGAAATAAGATTAAACCAAAGTCTCAGATTCCTTATATGATTCCTGTTATCACCAATTTCAAACTCGTCAGTGAAACCTTTTATCTGTGGAGTATGAAACCCGATAGAAATTAAAGATTCTATATAAAAGTTTATAAGCTCCTTATCGCCTGATGTATAGACAGCTTCTCCGATTTCTTCAAGCGAAAATAATACAGCATCAGGCAGGACAAAAAAGAAGCAATCTAATTTTATAAATATCTTATCAAGCAGTTCCAGAGTTTTCTTTGTTGACAAAGCTACAAGGGCAAGAAAAGTATTTTTGATATTTTTGCCTATTTCCCTTATTGCAAAATCGTATAATTCCGCAAGAACTTCGTTTTCTGTAATCCAGAAAAAATAGTATATTCTATTTTGCAAATCTATCAAATCATTGGAGGAGACGATAAATTTTCTATGGAGCTCACGAAATATATTGTAAAGCTCCATTCCTGCGGGAATTGTCACGAGTTCCCTCAAATCGTCTGCTGTCTGTATTTTTTTATTGTATGCATCAAATTCCTCGTAAAGTGAGTTGAATGTTTTTTCTACAAATAGATAGCCCTGCG
>JBEPZQ010000051.1:4994-5555 GCA_041640755.1 Thermodesulfovibrio sp.
GAAATATCTCTTTGTAGTAGGCAAGGGGATTTTTGATTGAGGATAAGGTATTATAAAGAGCTTGCAGATAAATTTTATAAAGTCTCGTAAAATTAAGAAGATTTTCCTCTTGGATAAACTGCATTTTAACAATTGTCTTCCCTATAACTCTTAAGCTATCAAGTTTTGGCAAGTAGTCATTTAAATCAAGCGAAAGGAGATATTCAAAGATATCCGATGCAATGGATAGAAATTTTTGATTCTCCGCTGAATTACACTCTTCTATTAACTTCAGCGTCATTCTCAAAAGAGACCTCAAAGAGCTTTCAAGGATTTTTTTATTGTCAAGGCATTCAATCAGATAGCTAAACAAAATTTTTGCAGCCTCAAAGCCCTCAGGATGTTTGAAGTAATAAGTGAAATATTTTATGAAGTGGTTTTCAACCTCGTAAGGAATGCGATGATTAAGAGTTGACCTTTGTATTTCTTTAAACAAGTTTTCCACATTGCTTAGGATTCCCGGGTAAGATGAAAAAATCTTGACAATTTTTTAACAAAAGGGGGCTGTCCTAATCGCACCAT
>JBEPZQ010000051.1:5565-9655 GCA_041640755.1 Thermodesulfovibrio sp.
TTTAGCTTGCTTTTCCGAATTGCTTAAATTTTTTAAATCCTCAAAAATCATGGAACTATTTCATTATATCAAACTTTCTTCTCAACCTTCTATATTTGGCTCGTGCCGAAAATGCGATATATCCTCATCACTGCGAACCCCCTGTTGCGAGCGATAACGTGGAGATTTCAGAGATTGCTTCGGCAGAGCTTTGGTCTGCCTTGCAATGACCCACACGCCTTGTCATTGCGACTCCGAGCGAAGCGAGGAGGAAGCAATCTCGCCTTTTTCATGCCCTACATCGTCACTGCGAGCCACTCGATGTGGCGAAGCAGTCTCTGATTAGTGATTGGTGATTGGTAATTTTATTTTACAAAAATGTTGAGAACAGCAATCAATATAGCAATAAATGAAAACCCAGCAACAGTAAGCCACTGTTGAAAAGACAACCTTTTTTCCAAAGCTTCAAACCGAGTATTCATAGCTTCAAACCGAGTATTCATCTCTTTGTATAAAGCTTCAAACCGAGTATTCATCTCTCTCTGTAGAGCTTCAAAGCGAGCATTTATAGCTTCAAACCGAGCATTTATAGCTTCAAACCGAGCATTCATCTCTGAGTAAAGTCTTTCATGTCTTTCTGCCTCAAGAAGCCTTAAGCTTTTCAACTCTTCTTCCACTCTGACAATTCGTTCAACAAGAGCAATTTCCTTAAGTTTTATTTCCCTTTCAGAAACATATTGTTCAATATACTCAGGCAGATAATTCTTCAGAAACTCATCCATTAATTTTTCAATTGTTTCTTTATCAAATGTGGTTTGCATGGTTAATTATTTCATAATAAATTGATATTTGTCAATGAAGTTGGTGAATGGTGATTAGTGGATGGTGGATGGTGCATGGTGAACACCTGCCTCGTCATTGCGAGGACTTTCCTTCCCGTCATTGCGACTCCGAGCGAAGCGAGGAGGAAGCAATCTCGCCTTTTTTCTTCGGACAATGGAGAGATTGCCACGCCTGCCTTTCGGCAGGCTCGCAATGACGGAAAAAATAAACGGCAGGCTCGCAATGACGGAATAAGGTGTCCTTCGGTGATGTTCGCAATGATTCTTAAGAATCGAACAATTGAGAAAAAAGCTTTTTGATGTGTGGTAAAATATTTTGATGAAAAAAATTATATTCTTCATATTTTTTGGATTAATTTTTTCATCATCCGCCTTTTCTGATAATCTCTCTTATGTCGTTGTTATTGATGAAAATTCAAATCCAGTCTCCGCATATGCAATTGTTCCAACGCAAAGGGAAGAAATTTTCATGAGCAAAGTAGAGCCATTGAAAAAATGGATCATGATTTCTAAATCCCGATTAATCGTTGTTAAGAATGGCGTTGGATATCCGGTAAATGATTCATTGATTTTTGATAAAAAAAAGGGAATTGTATTGCTGTTGATTGATACTAATCAAGGAAAGCCTTTCAACTTCAACACAGAAATGGCTGAAAGAGATGTAAATGTTTTGCTTGAAAATAAGAAAATAGTTTCATCAAAGTTAGAAACGCTCATTCCTCAATACAAAAAACCATCAACGGAGTTGCATGAGATTTCTATCCCAGAAATAGATTATTTATCAATTGCATCTAAATACGAAAATATTGGACAGCTTGAGAAGGCTTTAGATATTTATGAGCAGATTTATAAGAAAGCTCCTGATAGCAAAGAATCAAGAGAGATATTGGAAAAAATTGTAAAATTAAGCTACAAATTAGGCTACTATAAGAAAGCAAAGGATTATCTTTTGAAACTTCCCAATGAAGAGAAAAATACAATAAAGCTTGCGAGCATCTATATTATAGAAAAAGATTTTGAAGGAGCTTTAAAAGTCATCGGTAACTCTCAATCAAACTCTGCCTACTTACATTATCTAAAAGGCATCTTATTTTATCTTTCCAACAAAAAAGACGATGCCTACAGGGAATTGTCAATATTGTTAAAGTTAGATAAAAATCTGGCTAATAATCTAAGGGAGCTTCTTAGATAGCTCAGTCTTTAAGCTTTTTCTCCCATTCAAAGGCTGTTTTTATTATATATTCAAGGTCATCATATTTTGGAGTCCAGCCGAGTTTTTCTCTGATCTTACTGCTGTCAGCCACAAGCACAGGTGGGTCACCTTCTCTTCTTGCTGAAGGTATCACTTTAAAATCAATACCTGTAACTTTTTTTGTAGCCTCAATTACTTCTTTTACAGAGTATCCATGCCCATAGCCACAGTTAAATATATCAGATTTTCCACCGTTAAAAAGATATTCAAGGGCAATAATGTGTGCCTCAGAGAGGTCATCAACATGAATGTAATCCCTTATACATGTTCCATCTGGAGTTGGATAGTCTGTTCCGTAAATCTCAAGATATGGTCTTTTACCAAGTGCTGTCTTTACTGCAACTGTAATAAGATGAGTTGCATCTTTTCTTTTCTGCCCAATTCTGCCTTTATTGTCTGCGCCTGCAACATTAAAGTAACGAAGCGAGATGTATCTAAAATCAGTTGAGCTTGAGACATCAGAAAGTAGATGCTCAACCATAACCTTTGATCTTCCGTAAGGATTTATTGGTTTAAGTGGCGCATCTTCGCTAACTGGAATCTCTTCAGGAATACCGTAGACAGCAGCTGTTGATGAAAATATGAAATTTTTTACACCAAACTCAAGGCAAGTCTCAACAAGATTGAGGGTGTTGCAAAAGTTGTTTTTATAATACTTTGCAGGTTCTTTCACAGATTCAGGAACAACTATGTATGCTGCAAAATGAATTACAGCGTCTGGTCCAAAGTCGGCAAAGGTTTTTCTTAAAGTTTCCTTGTCTGCTAAATCTCCAACAACAAGCTTTCCATATAAAACAGCTTCAGGATGCCCGAATGAAAGATTATCGTATGTAAGAACTTCATACCCCCTTTCAGATAAATCCTTAACCACATGACTTCCTATGTAACCAGCTCCACCTGTAACAAAGATTTTATAGCTCATCTCCCCTCCAATTCATAATTTTTGAAAATTTTGTATATTCCAGAAAAATCATCCAACTCAAATCCCTTTGCTATAGCTAAAGCATAAAGCTCTTTTACTATACTTGCAGTGAAAAGAGGTCTTTTGAGATTTTTTGCCAAATCTTGCAGATAATCCAAGTCCTTGTATATAAGAGCATTTGAAAAATGAGCAGAGAAATCCTCATCAATTAGCTTTTGTTTCTTGACATTCAAAATCATTGAATTTCCAGCTCCAAAGGAAAGTATCTCTATTGCTTTTTGCTTTTCTATTCCTACATCCTCAGCAAATGCAATTGCCTCAGCAAGGGTAGCCATAAAACTGCCAAGAACAAGATTATTGATAAGCTTCATCTTGGTTGCAAGCCCTTGTTTTTGAAGATAAAAAATATTTTTACCTATCTTTTCCAAAATAGGCTCGGCTCTCTCAAAGGATTTTTCATCTCCACTTACAAGGACTGTTAAAAGACCCTGAGAAGCTGGAATTACGCTGCCTAATACAGGAGCTTCAAGATAATAAGCCTGTTTTTCTTGTAGAATATGATAGAAATTCAAAACTTCCTCAAAATGATTTGTTGTAGTATCAATCACTATTTTTCCTTCGCATTCTCCAGAAACAATTCCATCCTTCTGTATAAGTATATCTTTTACAGCACTGCTGTCCTTTAGGTTAAGAATAACCATGTCTGTCTTTGATACAAGCTCAGCAGGAGTATTGGCAATAAGGCAACCCAAATCCCTTGCTTTTTCAATTGTTCTATTCCAAACTATTAAGTCAACTCCTTCTGAAATTAATCTTTTTGCCATAGCTTTTCCCAGATTTCCGAGCCCTATAAAGCCTACTTTCATTTCTTGCCTCCAAATTAATAATGTCTATTATTATAGAACAAGAGCAAAAAGTCATAAAAGTAAGATGGAAGACCGAAAAATAGAGATAGATACTCGTCACTGCGAGCCCTCTGTTGCGAGCGATAGCGTGGCAATCCGCAACATCGTCACTGCGAGCCCCTCGGTGGGGCGAAGCAGTCTCTAATTAGTAACTGGTGAATGGTGATTCGTGGATGGTAGATGGTGAACA
>JBEPZQ010000052.1:0-6846 GCA_041640755.1 Thermodesulfovibrio sp.
TATAGCTGAGCTCGCAGCCAATATGAAAAATGGTGACTATAAGATTGCTAACACAGAGAAATGGGATCCAAAGACATGGCCCAAAGAAGCAAAAGGAATGGGCTGGCATGATGCTCCTCGTGGTGCTCTTTCTCACTATATAGTGATTAAAAATAAGAAGATTGAGCATTATCAGATGGTTGTTCCATCCACATGGAATCTTTCACCAAGGGATCATAAGGGTGTAAGAGGCCCGGTGGAGGAAGCTCTTGTGAATACACCTGTTGCAGATTCAAAACAGCCTCTTGAACTTTTAAGAACAATTCACTCCTTTGACCCATGTATGGCATGCGGTATGCACATGATTGAGATTAAAGAGGAGTAGTTTAGAGTTGAAATAGACTAAATAAAAAATGAGCCCTCCCTTGTGGAGGGCTTTTTAATTGGAGAAAATGATGAAAGTTTGTGTGATTGGTGTTGGTAACATTTTAATGCAAGATGAAGGAGTTGGTCCGAAGGTGGCTGAAATTTTGAGGAATAATTATACATTTCAGCCTGAGATTGAAATAATAGATGGCGGAACTCTTGGACTTGACCTTTTGCCATATATTGAAAAATACAAAAAAATCTTGCTAATTGATGTGGTTAATTTTCAGGAAAAGCCAGGTTTTATAAAAATTTTAAAAGGTGAGGAAATTCCGCCTTATCTTAAAACAAAGCTTTCTGTTCATCATGTTGGTGTGCAGGATTTATTAGAGGTGGCAAGATTTATGGGCATAATGCCTGAAGAATTAATACTTGTAGGCATTCAACCAGAAAGCATAGACCTTGGACTTGACCTAACACCTACAATAGCTGGTAGACTAAATTTATTAATTGAAGAAGTCTTAAAAATTCTTGAAAGGTGGGGGATTAAATGTGCCTTGCAGTCCCATCAAAAATAATAGATATTGATGGCTCTATGGCTACTGTTGATGTTATGGGGTTAAGAAAGCAGATAAGCCTTATGCTTTTGCCTGAGGAGCCAAAAATTGGTGATTATGTGCTTGTTCATGCTGGATTTGCAATAAACAGAATGGAACCTGCTGAAGCACAAGAAGCTTTAAAGATTTTTGAAAAAATATTTAAAGACATGGAGGCGCAGGAAAAAAGTTGGCAGACAAGATCTTTGACTACAGAGGACTAAAGTGCCCTCATCCTATTTTGAAGCTTAGTGCCCAGTATCCCAATTTTAAAAAAGGCGAAATAATTGAAGTAATTGCAGATTGTCCCACCTTTGAAAAAGACATAAAAGCGTGGTGCAATAAGCTTGGAAAAACCATCCTTAACATAGAAAAACAAGGAAATACCTTAAAGGTGGTTATAAAGTTATGACGATGGAAAAACACCTTTGCCCTTACTCAGGATTTCTTGCGTGTAACAATCTTTTTTGTGAGTCTGGACAAAGATTGAGTGAAATTTTGCATTTATGCTCTAATGTTATTGAAAAAATAGCTCAAGGTGATACATCAGAAAAAATTAAATTAAAAGTGGAAAGATATGCAGTTCAAAGACTTATAAATAGCATAAACAAACTTGCCGATGAAATTGAAGATTTAATAAATCTTAATCACGAGCTTGCCATAGGAGTTTGCGAGCACTCTGATGTTTTACTCAGACTTCAAGAAGGTGATTTTTCTGCTAAAGCCTCAGAGGATTCTCCAATTGAAATCGTAAGAATGCTTGGCAGTGTAATAAACAAAACAAGAGACAGATTTGTAGAGTACATTGACAAAATAAAAGAACAACATGAAGAGATTCTAAAATTCTATGAACAGCAAAATGCTATTCTTTCTAATGTTGGAACAGCCATAATTGTCATTGAAGAAGACATGACAATTGAATATGCAAACGCTGAATTTGAGGCATTAACTGGTTATTCAAAACAAGAAATTGAAGGTAAGATGAAGTGGACAGAGTTTTTTGCAGAGGATATGCTTGAGACAATGAAAACATATCATAAATTAAGGCGTATTTCTCCTTCTCTTGCTCCAAGACAGTATGAAAGCAAACTGAAAGACAGAAAAGGAAATATTAAGCGCATTCTTTTAACAGTAGGAATGATTCCATATACAAAGAAATCAGTTGCTTCAATAGTAGATATTACTGAAACAAAGAAGATACAGGAACAACTTATTCATGCCCAAAAAATGGAATCACTTGGAATGCTTTCAGGAAGAATTGCCCATGAATTTAAAAATATTCTCACACCAATTTTAGGATTTGCACAAATACTATACAATAAAATTGAAGATGAAACCCTTAAAAACTTCACGCAAAAAATAATTGAATCTGCTGAAAAAGCAAGATACATGTCTCAACAGCTTCTTTCCTTTAGCAGAAAGGAAGAGGTTGAAGGCATTCAAAAGATCAACTTAAATAAGTATCTCACAGATTTTTCAGAGTTTGTAAAGCCGATAATTGGAAGAGACATTACACTTCAAATTAAAATTCCTGAAGAAGAAATTTTTTATGAAATAAACCCAACACATCTGGAAATAATTCTGATGAATCTTGTTACAAATGCAAGAGATGCTATGCCAAATGGCGGACAACTTAGTTTAGGTCTCAAAGAATTATCTCTGGATATGGATTATCACTTTGCCCATCCTCTTGTGAAGCCCGGCGATTATATTGTTTTATGCATAAGTGATACCGGAGTGGGAATGGATGAGGAAACAAAACAAAGAATTTTTGAACCATTTTTTACAACAAAACCAAAGGGAAAAGGAACAGGACTTGGACTATCAACTGTTTTTAGCTTAGTAAAACAATACAATGGTCATATCCATGTTTACAGCGAATTGGGCAAAGGAACAACTTTTAAAATATATTTGCCTATTAAAGAAAAAGTTGACTTCTCAAGATTGGACATTTCAGCGTTTAAAGGAAATGAAACAATACTTGTTGTTGATGATGACAGTCAAACAAGGCAGTACGTTTCTTCATTTTTGAAAGATTACGGATACAATGTCATTGAAGCTGAAAATGGTCAGCAGGCTCTTGAAATATTTGAGAAAAATAAGGATAGAATTGACCTTTGTCTCATTGACCTTGTAATGCCGGGAATTCCAGGAATAGAAGTAAGAAAGAGAATAAAATACATTAAACCAGATGCAAAAACAATAATAATGAGTGGATATCCAGTTAATTTAAAGGACATTGTCTCTGTTGAAAAAACTCTTTCACCAGAGGAAATTCTTATAAAAGTAAGAAATATACTTGATGAAAAGGAGTGAGAGGTATGGTTAGGAATGACCGTTGGATTAAGGAGATGGCTAAAAAAGGCATGATTGAGCCCTTTGAAGAGGGGCTTGTAAGAGAAGGAGTAATATCGTATGGAGTAAGCTCCTATGGATATGACATGCGGGTTGCAGATGAATTTAGAATTTTTACTAACATTAACAATACAATAGTTGATCCAAAAAATTTTGACCCAAAAAGCTTTGTTGAATTCAAGGGAGAATACTGCATAATTCCACCTAATTCCTTTGCCCTTGCCCGTTCAGTTGAGTATTTCCGTATCCCAAGAGATGTTCTTGTACTATGTATTGGAAAATCAACCTATGCAAGATGTGGAATTATTGTAAATGTGACACCGCTTGAGCCACAGTGGGAGGGCTATGTGACGATTGAGATATCAAATACAACTCCGCTTCCTGCAAAGATTTATTCAAACGAAGGTATTGCTCAGTTGGTATTTATCAAGGCTGAGGAAGAGTGCGAGGTCTCTTATGCGGACAGAAAAGGTAAATATCAGGCACAGCAAGGAATAGTTTTACCAAAGATATGAGCTTTGACAAAGTTATAATAGCCTTAGATTTTTCAAATGAAGCTGATGCATTGAAAATTGTTGATGATCTCGGTGAATTAGTAAACTTTTACAAAGTAGGACTTGAGCTATTCTGTAGCTCAGGTCCTTCAATTATAAAAAAGCTTAAAAGCCTTGACAAAAAAGTATTTCTTGACCTTAAGCTTCACGACATTCCTAATACTGTCCAAAAAGCTGCAAAAGTTTGTTTAAAATATGATGTTGATTTACTCACTATCCACACCATTGGCGGAAAAAAAATGCTTGAGGCAGTAACGACGCTTAAAAAAGAGACCAATAAAACAAAAATTATTGGAGTAACCATTCTCACAAGTTTAAACGAAGATGATTTGAACGAATTAGGCATTAATGTCAGTATTCCACAGATCGTAAAAAGACTTTCCTTTCTTGCAAAGGATTGCAATCTGGACGGAGTTGTGGCATCTGCCCAAGAAGTAAAATTTATAAAAGAAATTTGCGGGAAAGATTTTTTAGTAATAACTCCCGGTATAAGGCCGCATAATCACTCTAAGAATGACCAGAAAAGAACGGTCACAGCAGATGAGGCTATTGCAATGGGTGCGGATTTTATAGTGGTAGGAAGAGCTGTTACATCTTCCTCCACACCCAAAAAGGCTCTTATGAGCCTTTTTGCACCAAAAGATAAAAATGTGCATTCTGCTTGGAACCAACAGAAATGATTTAGCTAAGTTAATTGAAAAATTTTTATCCGAGGAATTTACAGAGGTCAAAACCAGCCCTATAGATAACTCATTTGTAGATTTGCTTTATAAAACAAATCCCGACATTATTCTTCTTGACATTGTAAATCTGAAAAACTGGCAAAAATTAGTTGAAAATCTATCTCTTGCTCCGTCTATCCGAGAAATTCCTTTAATTGTATTGATTAAAAAAAGAAGTCCCTCAATGATTAAAAAGTTGTGTGATGTTGAGGTGTATGATTATGTTCTTGATTCCTTTGACAAATGTGAAATTATATGGAAGATTAAGAAAGCAAAAGAAACCGTTGAATTAAAGAGAGAGTTTGACAAACTTCTTTCACGAGATCCTTTAACAGGTGTTTATAATAGAAGCTTTTTAATGGAAAGATTGTATGAGGAAATCAGATGGTGCAATTTATATAATGAGCCCCTTTCACTCGCTCTTCTAGATATTGACCACTTTAAAAAAATCAATGATACTTACGGACATTTAACAGGTGACAGAATTCTTATGGAGATATCGCATTATTGCCTGCAGTATTTGCCCAATAAAGTAACATTTGGTAGATATGGAGGCGAGGAGTTTTGCCTTGTTATGCCCTCTACAGATAGGCAAGAGGCAATGGATATTTGTGAAGGATTGCGTCAATTGATTGAAGAAAGTAAGTTTCATTCAACTAAAGGTGAACAGATAAAAGTTACAGTTAGCATAGGTTTGACGACCTATTTAAAGGATGATCAAGAGGAAATAACAGCTGATTTCTTGATAAACAAAGCAGATATAGCTCTTTATAAAGCAAAACAAGCAGGAAGAAATAGAGTTGTTTTTGAAAATTTTATGGTAGAATAAAATAAAAAAGGAGGCGTGAGAATGAAAGGAGTAGCTTTATTATTAGCATTAGTAATGTTGCTTACAACAGCATGCGGACAACTACAGCAGCAACACTATGAAGGCGCAGGTGCAGGAGCATTGGTTGGTGGAATAGCAGGAGCTTTGTTAGATTCCAAAAATCGCTGGCGTGGTGGAGTAATCGGAGCAGGACTGGGTGCTGTTTTGGGTGCAACAATAGCTGATATTTCTACAAGAGGCGCAAGAGAAGCCTATCAAACTGGCAGACCTGTGGAGTATAGAACTGAAGACGGAAGAGGAGTTTACAGAGCTGAGCCAACAAGCGATTATTATTACAAAGACCCTTACACAAAATGCAGAAAAGTATCAGAAAAAGTTTGGGAAAACGGCAAAGTTGTCAAAGACACAGTAAAGGAAGTCTGCGAATCTGAAAAGCAGGAAAGAGGATATTAATTTCGTGATTGGTGGCTCGTGGTTAGTGAAAATAACAGAATAACTGCGAGCCACCTCTTACAGAGATTTACATTCATACATACTAAAAAGGGGTAAGCATGAAAGACAGACTAATACAACTGATTTATGAGAAAGCTTTCAAATACAGTGAAACTCCTATATTTCGCCTTACATCAGGTGGAGTAAGCAATTATTACTTTAATTGTAAAGCAGTAACACTTTTACCTGAAGGCATGTACTTAATTGGGAACATAATCTATGACATGATTGCAAATCTTGATATAAAAGGCATTGGTGGATTAACACTTGGAGCAGACCCAATTGCTTATTCAGTTGCATATACATCATATCTTAAAAACAAACCGATTGAGGCTTTTGTCGTAAGGAAAAAAGCTAAAGAACACGGCACAATGCAGTGGATTGAAGGAAACATTCAAGCAGGCGATTATGTTGTTGTTATAGACGATGTGATAACAACAGGCTCTTCAACTATTCAGGCTATAACGAGACTCAAAGAAGCAGGCATTTTTGTCAGAAAAGTAGTAGTCCTTGTTGACAGACAAGAGGGAGGCAGAGAAAATATTCTCAAATTCCTTAAAGAATGCGGATTCCCTGAAGAGCTTGATGCAGTTGTCACAAGAGATGATGTAATGCAACTTTACACCAAGCAAAAATAATATTTGCCACATAACATTTTACTTCTGCCATACTCATAGCTTAGATTTTTTATTATCTAATTTGAGCGATTTTTTATAGGACTTTTTCAGTTCCTATAATGGCGATAGAAAATTAAAAATCCTCCTTTTTCTTAATTGCGAGCGTTTTTCCCTCATTGCAAGGGCACGAAGTGTCCAAATTAATATCAAAAAGTAAATTTACATCAAGACATCTTCCCCAAAAATAGCGATAGAAATCCAATAATTGGTATAACCATTTGAAAATTAAGTATTTTTTGCTGTCATTGCGAGCATCCGAAGGATGCGAAGCAATCT
>JBEPZQ010000052.1:6856-9643 GCA_041640755.1 Thermodesulfovibrio sp.
CAATCTCTACTTTATTTTTCAATAAAGCCTTGTTAGAGACTGCTTCGCCCCAGATTGCCACACTATCGCTCGCAACAGGGAGGCTCGCAGTGACGAGTGTCTATCTCTATTTTTCGGTCTTCCCGCAATAACGATTAAGATCGCACAATTTAGATAATCTATATCTTATCATGTCTTATTTATGCTTGGAATATCTCTTTTCAGTTTCTCCTCAAGGATAAATTGAATGTGTAGTTGCTTGCCTTCTATCTCTCTTAGTTTTTTCAACTGCTTGGGTGAGATTTTCCCCTTGATTTTATCACAGATAAAGTTTATACAGAATACATCCCTCGCAAACAGACAGCAACCATCAGATTTAATAAAGTAACATCTGTCAGGAAACTCATGTTTTGAAGGCATTTTCACGCCAAACAAGATATTTATCAACAAAAGTTGGGGTGAATATTTTAACTCTATTCCACTTCCGCAGCAAGATTTGCTCTCTTTTCCACATTTAGCACATATTGCGGACATCCCTGTGCGTTGTCTTTCAATGTCTGCTTCTAATATGTAATTTTTTAGCTCAGCAAGAAGAGTTTCAAATTCTTGAGACAATTTGATTTTTTCAGCCCATTTTTGAGCAGTTTCTATTTTTTCCTTAATAGCTGACATATTTATATGATACAATAAATCATGCTTGCAATACAGAGACTTGAGGACGATGTAAAAAAGGGACTTACAAGTCAGCTTTATTTCTGTTATTCCAATGATGGATTTCTTTTGTCAGAGGCTGTAAAGCTTATTCGTGCTCATTTTCCTCCGATTTCCATTGAAACCTATGAGTCTTTGGAAGAAATAGACATTGCAACTCTTACATCTGCTACCTCATTATTTGCAGAAAGAAGGATTTTGCTTATTTACAATTTTGAGAAAATTAGAAAGAAAGACAAAAGAATAGAATGGCTAAAAAAAATTGTTGAAAAAAAAGCTTCCCATATAACTGTGTTTTTTTTATGCAATGCTGAGGCAAAGGAGCTCGCAGAGGATATCAATTTTCTTAAAGGACACTTCCGTTTTGGCATTTTTCCTCTTGATATTCAGGAAAGAGACCTTCATGAATGGATTATTTACAAGGCTTCAAAAAGTGGATTAAAACTCAGAAGGGATGCAATTGATTACTTAATTGACCTTACAGCAGGTCAGCCGGGATTGATTTCTTCGGAGGTAGAGAAAATATCACTGCTTGTCAACCAGTCAGAAATAGGAATTTCAGATATAAAAGAGATACTCGCAGAAAATGCAGAATACAGCTCCTTTGACCTGATTGATGCGATTCAAAGCAAAGACAAAGGCAAAGCATTTAAAATACTTCAGAGCTTGCAAAATACAGAGTCGGACATGATTTTGGGTGCTTTGAACTGGCATTTCACTTATAGAGCCAAAGCAGACTTAAAACTCTACAGCCTGCTTTACAAGGCAAATCTTTCCTTAAGGCAAGCAAAGCCCTGTGTGCTTGATGTGCTTGTTTATGAACTGATGCAGGATTAGATTGTTTTGATAAGTAAAGACAAGGCAGTGAAAACAAATACAGTGATACTTATGTATCCATTCATATTAAAAAATGCTATATCAAGCTTGGAAATGTCATCAGGCTTTACAAGTGAATGTTCTCTGATAAACAAGATTGCCACAATAGCCATACCAATCCAGTAAAAGACATTAAGATTGAATATAATTCCTGTGACTATCAGAAGACTCCATGCAATAAAATGAAAGATCCGTGATAAATAAATTGCGTTTCTTATTCCAAGCCTGCTGGGGATTGAGTAAATTCCAAATTTTCTATCAAATTCAACATCCCATAAGGCATAGAGAGTGTCAAATCCAGCAAGCCAGAATACAACAGTTAAAACCATCGGAACGATTTCCCAGTCAAAACTGCCTTTTATTGCAATCCAAGCTCCAAGAGGAGCAAGTGAAAGGGCTATGCCTAATACAAAATGGCAAAGCAGTGTAAATCTTTTTGTGTAAGAATATATGAACAGAATAAGTATTGCTAAAGGAGATAGCTTAAAACATAATGGATTAAGTGCCCAAGCAGAATAAACAAATATTGCAAGGCATATAACTGTAAACAAAACAGCTTCCCAGAGTTTTATTTTTCCAGAGGGTATTTCCCTGTTTGCGGTTCTTGGGTTTTTAGCATCTATTTCTCTGTCAATTATTCTATTAAAACCAAAAGCAGCTGCCCTTGCAGTAACTATCGCAATAACTATCCAGAAAATTTTTTCCAATTCAGGAAAACCATTTGCAGCCAGAAATGCTCCTGCAAGCCCGAAGGGAAGCGCAAAAACACTGTGTTCAATCTTTATCATCCGCAGATATAAAACTGCCTTGTTTAAAATTGACATAACAGAGTATTTTAACACACAAATTCAAAATTTAACCTTATTTTTAACACACCGAAAATAGCAATAGACACTCGTCACTGCGAGCCCCTCAGTTACGAGCGATAGCGTAGCAATCCACCAATTCGTCACTGCGAGCCCCTCGATGTGGCGAAGCAGTCTCTAATTGGTGATTCGTGGATGGTGGTTGGTGATAAGTGATTGGTGGATGGTGCATGGTGAACACCTTTATCTCATTGCAAGAGGTTTCCTCTCCCTGTCATTGCGACTCCGAGCGTAGCGAAGCAATCTCGTTTTTCTATTCCAAATAAAAAAGAGAGATCACTTCGGCTTGCTTCGCAAGCCTCGTGATGACGGAAAAATGTTGCTTTGCAAGCCTCTGATAACGGTAAAAGGGGGC
>JBEPZQ010000053.1:0-3212 GCA_041640755.1 Thermodesulfovibrio sp.
TCTGTCGGCAGGCTCGCAATGACGGAAAAAATAAACGGCAGGCTCGCAATGACGAAATAAGGTGTCCTTCGGTTAGGCTTGCAATGATCTCCTCCTTTGTCACTGTGAGCCCACCTGTTGCGAGCGAAAACGTGGCAATCACCCACACTGTCATTGCGAGCCCCTCGATGGGGCGAAGCAGTCTCTGAAAATTCGTAAAACGTAAGGCGTGAGGCGCGAGACGTAAGACGTAATAAGTGAAAAGTAAAAGATGAGATTGCCACGCCTGTCTGTCGGCAGGCTCGCAATGACGGAAAAAAATAAAACGGGCAGGCTCGCAATGACGAAATAAGGTGTCCACCATCCACCAACCACCATCCACCAATCACCAATTACAGCGACTCCTTTGAAGTTATCTCAATTACCTCTTTTATGTGCTTGTCAATTATTTCAGGCAAGAACGGGATATCAAGATTTAAAAATCCGCTTGTAATAAGGCTTGTTGCCTCATCCTTTGTAAGTCCCCTTGACATCAAATATTCAACCTGCTCCTCAGATATAGGTCCTATTGATGCTTCATGGGACAAATCTGCTTTGTCAGCACCATGAGAAATAAGCTGAGGAATAGCATAGATTGAAGCATCCTTTGAAAAAATGATGCCTCTACAGTCAAGTCTTCCCATACAGTAATCCTTTGTTTTTGCTACAAGATCACCCCTTGAATATATAACACTTTGATGGTCTGCGATGGTTCTTGCCAAAGATTCACCCTTTGTATCCTTTCCCTCAAATATAATCCTTGAGCCTAAGTCTATGTAAGAATCCTTAAGTCCGTATATAACAGTATTAAACCTTGCTGAAGCCCTGTCTCCTTTCAGATAAACTATAGGGCTGGATTGAATGGATTTTACAGGCTTCATCAATGCGTAGTTGTTTACATATACGCCATCTTCCTCAACAAGTACTGCTGTTCTTGGACGGACATAGAAGTTCTCAGCCCAGTTGTGAATCATTGTAAAGAAAAGTTTGCCTCCTTTTTTAACATAGAATTCTGAGATTCCAAGATGAATTCCAACTGCATCAGACTTTGAAAGCGTGCATCCTGTTATGACATGTAGCTCCGCACCCTCTTCAACGATGATAATATTATGCACATTCTGGCTGATGTAGCCCTCTGCAATCATCAAGCATGTCTGAAGTGGATAATCAAGCTTTTGTCCGGGAAGAATTCTTATAAAGTATCCATGTGTTGGATTTAATGCAACCTGCGCAGTGTATTTGTCAGTGTCTGGTGGTAAAATTTTCCAGAAATAATCCTCAAGCCAGTCATAGGTCTCTATGGCTTCAAGGGTACTCATAAGCTCAACTTTACCCTCATAGAGCTTGTTTAATCTTTTGTAAACAACGGAGTGGTCCATCTGTAAATAAGAGCCTGAACGCTCCTTTTCTTCCACATCAACTCCAGCCATAAGGGCTGCTTCTTTTGCAAGTTCTGGCAATAGCTCAAGACTTTCTATCTTTCCTCTTTCAATGTGTTTCTGGAATTTTTCCAAATCTATGTCTTCTCCATACAATGCAGGTTTATTGACCGCTTTTTTTGCCCTTTTTTTAATCTCTTCTATGTATTTTTTGCTTACTGGCATACCATACACCTCCTGTATCCGTTTCTCTTTATTTCAGAGAGTATGTCTCTTGGATTTCCCTTACACTGTAGCTTACCATTAAGCAAAATATATCCTTTATCTGCATTGATGTAATCAAGAATGTAGCCTGTGTGAGTTATGATTATCGCGCTTCTTTTTGGGTCCTTGATTCTTTGCCCTCTTCCAAGAAGTTGATTTGTCATCTCTCCAATCAAAACAATGTTTTCAAGGTCAACACCTGACTCTGGCTCATCAACAAAAATCAAATCAGGCTTTTGAACCAAAAGCTGAAGCAACTCTGCCCTTTTTACTTCACCACCTGAAAATCCATCATTTACATCCCTTGAAAGATGACCTGTCAGATTAAGTTTTTCAGCATACTCCATAATCTCTTCCTCAGTTTTTCCATTTCCTACAACAGTGAGAAGTTTTTTAAGGCTCACACCTCTTACCACTGGAGGTCTTTGAAAAGAAATTCCCATTCCGAGTTTGGCTCTTTCAGAGACATCCATGTTTGTTACATCAACGCCTTTGAATATTATTTTGCCCTTTTCTACTTTGTATTTTGGAAATCCCATCAATGTCATAATCAATGTAGTTTTACCAGCTCCGTTAGGACCGAAGAGGACCGCTACCTCTCCGTAATCAACTGAAAAATTAATATCTTCCAAAACCTTTCTTCCTTCAACGGAGACATGAAGGTTTCTGACTTTTAACATCTCTGCCATTTTTATGCCTCCTTCTTTTTTTATCATATCTTCCCCCCTTAGTGATTTAATTTACATCTTGGATCAAATCCATGCGTTGTTTTTTTATGGATAATGCAATGGGCAATGCATCCACCCCTGCAGTCTTTATAAAATCCGCATGTTTTGTTGATACATTTATTTCCATTGAATTTTTTAAAAATTCCTTGCATGTCTGATAATAGCATTTCTGAAAGATTATCTCTAAATATGTTGCCAATGCAGAACTCTCTTTTGTTTGCTAAAAGATAGCATGGATAAACTGAGCCATCAGGAAGGATTGTAATTTTTTCAGTCATAGCAGGGCATCTGTATTTTGAATTTCCTCCTATAAAACCCTTGCAGTAAACAGGCTCTATATTTGGATATAGTTTTTTCATACTTTCAACTCTCTCCATAAATTCATAAAAAGGCATTGAAAACTTTAAATCCTTCTCTGTCAGCGCATCCATGTAAATTAAATAATAATTTATTTTGTGATTTTTTGCAAATTCCAAAATATTGACATCTGGCATTTGCTTTTTTGTAATAACAGTTTTTATCCAAAGCTTATGAGCCTTTATGAGCTCAAGCAACTTGTAATCAGGCTTTCCATTAATTGACACACCTACTTTGACATTCTCATAAGCTCTGCTTAAAAATTTCTCCAATGTCTCGGTCATGCTTCCGTTTGTGCTTATTGTAACTCTGATACCATTTTTTGTAGCTTGACTTACAAGCTCATCTAAATGGGAATACAAAAAAGGCTCTCCACCTAAGATATCAAGTTTGAAAATTTTGTTTTCTGCAAGAATATCAATCAATTGCTCTATTTGGTCTTCAGGAAACTCATCTCCTGAAAGTC
>JBEPZQ010000053.1:3222-5217 GCA_041640755.1 Thermodesulfovibrio sp.
TCTTTAAGTTTTTTGGAAAATATTGAAATTTCTTTATATCATCAAAAATTCCTTCATGTCTAAGAATTGCTCCTGCCTCATCATAGCCAAGATAGTAAAGGGTGCTGTGTTTTTTAACATCTATTGTTCTAAGGAATGCCTTCAATGTTGCCTCAGCACAAGTAACGCCAATTTCTCCCTTTTTCATTCCACCTACAATCATTAAAAGGGCTTTTCTATTATGAATTGGCGAGATTGACTTTTTTAAAACATATTTTTCATACCAAAGGCACTGGCATCTGTCAATTAGAAGTTTAAACTGAGCAGGAATTCCAAAGAAAAATATCGGAGTTGCAATTATAATTCTGTCTGCTTGACGAAGAAGCGGATATATCTTCTGCATATCATCTTCAATGATGCACTGTCCTGTTGTGCTACAGGCATCACATTCAGTGCAGCCTGAAATATTAAGTTCAGCAGGTCTTAAAACTGTTATTTCTGCATTGTATTCCTTACAAAGCTTGATTGCTTCGTTTAATAAAATCTCTGAATTTCCCTTTCTTGGCGAGCCTAATATTGACAGGATTTTCATTGTTTAAAAGCTCTTCATATAAAGAAATGGAGCGATGATGAGGCATCATCGCTCCATGTTCAGTTCATTAATTTATTCTATCTTTTTGTACATCTTCTTTGGAGCACCGCAAACAGGACATTTCTCAGGTGGCTCTCCCTCAACAGTATGCCCACATCCTTGACATACATAGTAATCAGCATCAAACTTTTCAGCAAGTCTTTCAAGTGCCTTTTTGAAAAGCTCAGCATGAACCTTTTCAACTTCATAGGCAAACTGTAAACTTCTCTTTGCAGCCTGTGCACCTTCAGCTTCTGCATCCTTAATCATTGGTGGATACATGCTTTCAAACTCATAGGTCTCACCCTGTATAGCTGCTGCAAGATTCTCCTTTGTGCTTTTTATTCCACCAGCAGCTCTTAAATGATTTTGGGCATGCACTGTTTCAGCATCTGCTGCTGCCTTGAATAACTTCGCAATTCCGGGATATCCCTCTTCTTCTGCCTTTTTTGCAAATGCAAGATATTTTCTGTTTGCCTGAGACTCTCCTGCAAATGCATCCATTAAGTTTTTAAGTGTTTTCTCCATCTCTTCACCTCCATTTAAAATTTTGCATGATACTCTTTTAAAGCCTTGCCAAAGGCTATGCCAAACTCATAGCATTTTTTAAGTTCCTCCTCAGAGGGATTATACAAAACTCGCAATCCATGCTCAAATATCTCAATCTTCATAGCTTTTGCATATTCATACATCTGCCCTACTGCCTCACCTGACCATCCATAACTGCCAAAGGCAGCAAAAAGCCTGTTTTTAGGTCTCAAACCTTTAAGATAGGTAAGAAAATCAGCCACAGATGGGAAAATGTTGTTATTCAATGTTGGTGAGCCTACAAGAAATCCTCTGTATTTATAGATTTCTTTTACTGCTACGCTCTTTGGAGTTGCCCTGAGTTTAATAATCTTAACCGGAACTCCTTCATCCTGTATTCCCTTTGCAATAGGGAAAACCATTTTCTCTGTGCTGTGCCACATTGTGTCATAAACAATTACAGCACCAAGCTTTGCCTTTGCATCAACCATTTCCAAATACCAGCCTAAAACCTTGTCAATATGAGAACGCCAAATAACACCGTGGTCTGGAGCAATCATTTCAATTTCAATACCTGATTTTTTGACTTCCTCAATCTTTGCCTTGATTACATTTCCATAGGGCATCAAAATATTTGCATAGTAATCAAAAACAGCATCCTCAAGGTCTTCCACGCAGTAATTTTGAATAAACTCATCATCAAATCTCTCAACTGATGCAATGTGCTGTCCAAAGGCATCCTGACTTATGAGAAGCTTTTCTTCCTTTACATATGTAAACATTGAATCGGGCCAATGCATCATTGGAGTTTCAATGAAATGGAGAGTTCTTTTTCCAATTTTTAAAGTGTCACCTGT
>JBEPZQ010000053.1:5227-9620 GCA_041640755.1 Thermodesulfovibrio sp.
GTCTTTACAGTGTGGACTTTGTAATTGCATAAATCAATGACTTTGCTTAATGCCTTTTTACCTTTTTCAGTCATGTAAACATTGGCATCTGGAATTATGCAAAGAATGCTTTCAAGTCCTGAGGCATGATCGTTTTCTATATGATTGATGATTATATTTTTAATCTTTTTTGGCTCAATTATATGGGAAATGTTGTCTATTGATATGTGGGTAAAGTCCTGATGAACTGCATCAACAAGCGTAGGCTCATCGTCAATTATCAAATAGTTGTTATAGCTTGTGCCACGAGGAGTTTCGTATCCGTGAAAATCCCTTACAGCCCAATCAACAGCACCCACCCAGTATATATCGTTCTTTAACTCTACTGGCTTCATGCTTACTCCTCAAGAAGTGAGCTGAATTTGTCAAGATGAAGCTCTTCCTCTTCAAGAATCTGCTCAAAAAGCTTTCTTGTTACATAATCTTCCTCTTTTTCAGCAAGTTTTATAATTTCTTTGTAAAGTGCTACTGCCTCTTCTTCAGCTTTCTTGTCAAGTTCAAGCATTTCTGCAAGATTTTTTCCAATTGTAATTGGAGCGGGCTGAGTGGTTGGAGTTCCTCCGTAAAAGGATATTCTTTCTGCAATTTTTTCAGCGTGCAACATCTCGTTTATAGCAAACTGCTTTAAAAGAGCACTAACTGGTTCTGCCTTTATTCCCTTTGCCATAACATGTTGCCACATATACTGGATGCTTACTTGCAGTTCTCTTGCAACAGCTTTCTGCAGTTTTTCCATAAGCTCACTGCTTATCATAGAACACCTCCGTTTTTTTGGATTTTTTACTGATGTGATTTATATTCTTTTAGAAAACCTCTGCTACCGCAGGCAGGACATTTCTGGGGCTTGTGTTTTGCAGTTCTTAATGCACCGCAATTTGAGCACTGATACTCTTTAAATCCTATCTTCAAATTCTCTTTTCCCTTACAATCATTGCAAAAAACATAAATTGTAAGCTGGGTATCTATTATTTCAAAGTCTTTTGCGTATTTTTTCAAATCAGGAAGCTCTATATCTGGAATATCAAAAATTTTTCCGCAGTTTATACAAACAGCATGATGATGGAGCGTTGTATCTGGATCAAATCTTCTTTTTTCAGAGTCAACATAAATTTCTCTAACTCTGCCTGTTCTTTTGAGAAACTCAAGAACATTGTAAACTGTAGCAACAGACATGGTAGGATAATCTCTATACAATGCCTCGTAAATATCCTCTGCTGAGGGATGAGATTTGTTTCCCTCAAGATATTTCAAAATCGCAAGCCTTTGCGGTGTCCATTTAATTTTCGGTTTCATTAAAATTATTATAAATAAAAATATTTTATTTGTCAAATCTGTCTAAAAAATTTTATACCTAATTTGAGCGATTTTTTAAACTCTATAGCCTTTTATTGCAAGTCTCACCGAAGGACACCTTATTCCGTCATTGCGAGCCTGCTCGTTTTATTTTATCCGTCATTGCGAGCCTCACCGTGCAATAACGGGAAGGAGAAATCCTCGCAATGACGGGGAGAGGGACGCAATGACGACAACGGGAAATTTTCGCAATGAAGAAAAGGGGGGAGACTGTCGCGAGCTAAAGGAGTGGCAACCTCTCGCAATGAAGGAAAAAACTGTCGCAAGACAAAGGCGTGACGACCATTCACAATGACGGAAAATTACTTTCAGTGAAAATGTGGGCGTAACAACACTTATCAGATTCTCCAATATGCTAAAATATATAAAAAAGGCTATTTCAGGAGGAAGTCATGGAGTGTAAAATTGAGAGAAACAGAAAAATATGCACCTGCACCTATGAGCCATGCGAAAAAAAAGGAATTTGCTGTGAGTGTTTGCACTATCACAGAAAAAGAGGGGAGCTTCCAGCTTGTTATTTTACACCTGAAGTTGAAGCAAGCTATGACAGAAGCATAAAAAGATTTATTCAGATGCATACAAAGAAGTGATATCTTCAAGGACTACATCCCTTGCGTCCCTGATTTGCTTTGAAAGTTTAACTTTAGCAATTTTGACACCTGCACGGGATGCATATGTTCGGGATGTAAATACTGTCAAACATTTGTTTGAGTAGATTATTTTATTAGCCAAATATGGGTCATGCCCACGAATAAGGCATTTAGCATCAATTTTTTTTAGAAATTCTTCCAAATCATCTTCTTTAAATCTTGGAATACCTATTCCCCGAAACATTGGAGAGATTTCTGCATCAGCCCAAAGTATATCTAATATAAGGTCTCTTCTTGATTTTTCATTGATTTGTTGCCCTTGCAAAGGAAATCCTGCATGGGATGCAACAACTCCATTTGTCGTTTTTATCATCAGAGGCATTTCCTTGAATACTTCAATCGCTGCAGAGTGGATATCTCTTCCAAAAGTTCCGAATATATCTATTAAATTGCTGTCAAACTCGTAGGGATAACAAAAAACAGCGTAGTGGGCTTCATGATTTCCCTTCAAGATAAAAACTCTGTCTGAAAAATTTATTTTTAAAAGACATACATAAAGAAGATTATAAAGAGAGCCTTCTGGTTCAGGCTCTCTATCAATGTAGTCGCCAAGAAAAATCAGATAATTTTTCTCATTGGTCAAAAATTTCTTTGCAATATATTTAGTTAGTGTAAAATCTCCGTGAGTGTCACCTACAAAAATTGCTTCACCTGAATTGGCACTTAGATTTATCAGCGGAGGCTCTTTACTTAAAACCTCCGCTGTTTGTTTAAATGTATCAATGATAGTCTCAGGCTCAAAATTTGATATTAATTCAGGCTTATAGATTACCTCCGAATGCATCTACTATTTCCTTATGATTTCCATCTGAGGCTATATTTTTTATAAAGGCATTAGCCTCAGGAGTACCAATTAATTTTAAAGCCCGCACAATAGCAATCTTAACAGCAGTGCTTTTCTCATTTGGAAATGCCTCAATAAGATACTTTGTAGCCTCTGGCATTTTTATCCTACCCAATGAGTTAGCAGTTGCCTCTCTTACTAAAACTTCAGGGTCTTTAAGTCCTTCCTTAAGTATCTCTATAAGCCTCCTTGAAGGTGGAAAATCTCCCAATGCCTCTGCAACATAGGACTTTAGAGATGGACACTCATGATGGAAAAATGGGTTCTGAAACATGGAAAGAAGGGCTTCCTGAGATTGAGGAGTTTTTAAATGTCCAAGCATTCTAATTGCTCTGATTCTGTATCTCCAGTCATAACCTGCTGCATCTGCGAGTTTTACAACGGTGGAGAATTTTTCTGGAGATTGAAATTTTTCCAGAAACACTGGGTCAGAAATTTTCTCTCTCCAATTCGGAACATCAAGTTCTTTCAAAAGGTCATCAATTGTGTGGGCATATACAGAATTTGTGGCAATTAAAAACAAAGGCAAACAGAATAAAAGAAAAAACTTTTTCATAGTTAGTGCCTCCCTTTAAAGATTAAATTTTTCCTTATTGTTTATAATAAAACTATGGAATTGAAAAATGAAAGAGAAAAAATTGTACGCATTGCGAAAAAAATATATCAAATGGGGCTTGTAACAGAAATTAGCGGTAACTTGAGTTTAAGGGTGAGCGAGAATCAATTTTTAATAACGCCATCAGGCAAATCGTATGAAAAACTAAAAGCATCAGAAATTGTTCTTTTAGATATGAATGGAAACATAATTGAAGGCATAAAAAAACCTTCCACTGAAACTAAACTTCATATTGAGATATACAAAGCAAGACAAGATGTAAATGCAATAATTCATACTCATTCAACATATGCCTGTGTTCTTGCTTCCCTTGAAATGCTTCTTCCAGCAATACTTGATGAGCAGAAAGAAGTATTCGGAGGAGAAGTAAAAGTTTCAAAATATGCTCCCGCAGGTTCTGAGGCTCTTGCCCTTGAAGCTGTAAAAGCATTGGGTAATGGAAAAGCAGCTATTCTCTCAAAGCATGGCACAGTATCTGTGGGCAAGGATTTAAGGGAAGCCTACATTGTATGCGAACTTCTTGAAAGACTAAGTAAGATATATATTTTTACAACGCTGATGAAGAAATCGTTAGGAGGCAAAGCAGTTTCTGAGATTGCTTCGGCATCCAAAATTTACCATTCACTATCCACCAACCACCAATAACCATTCACCAATTAGAGACTGCTTCGCCTCCTTCGGAGGCTCGCAATGACAGAAAAAAATAAACGGCAGGCTCGCATTGACAGAAGAGTAGGCGTTAATGTGAGGTTTTTTTAATCGTCAATGCGAAGGTGTCCCCCTTCCCGTCATTGCGACTCCGAGCGAAGAGAGTAGGAAGCAATCTAGCTGTCATAGTGCCATAGAGCGACAGAACTTACTTTACGAAAAGATTGCTTTGGCATCCTGACG
>JBEPZQ010000054.1:0-7137 GCA_041640755.1 Thermodesulfovibrio sp.
ATTGCACCTGATGGAATTCTGTTTAAGAGTTTTTTGATTTCAATAATATCTGATTCAGTGATTACATCACCTCTCTTTAAAATTCTTTGAGAAACAAAGATAGTTGCCAGAATTTCATAATTTGCAACAGCCCTGTATTGTCTTGTTCCGCAGTAGAATGTAAACTCAACTGAGCTTGGTCTTTTTATTTCTGTAATTTTCAATTTCTGAGGCATGCAGTTTTCTGTAGGTGCAAAACCGATGAATTTTATCTGTCCAATCTGGATGTCATTCTGATTGGTTATTTTCTTCATCTCTTCCTTAAGCATGGCAGAAAGCAAAACTGTATCAAAGGCATAGGTGAACGAGGCTATAAAAATTAGCAAAATCATTATGAAAATATAGCCTATCTTAAAGGCTTTCATTTTCCACTCCTTAATTCTTCGTTCTTGTGATGCATCCGATAGGAGGCCGAAGCAATATAAAAGAAGAGATTGCTTCGTCGCTTCGCTCCTCGCAATGACAAAGAGGTTGATGCCTTGCAATGACGAAGGATGGGGTCATTGCGAGCCTGCCGACAGGCAGGCGAAGCAATCTCATAAAAAGAAAGTATAGCCTCAGAAATAAAATCTCTCGCAATGTCCATATATCTAACATACGATGACGAAAAAAAGGCTCGCAATGACGAAAAGGAAACTCGCAATTAAAGCAAAAATCTAACTCGCGATGACAGGCGAAGGGAGCTCGTTTCTTAAAGTCTCTCATTTTTTACCTCTTAAGTGTGGATACTGTTTGTAACATTTCATCTGAGGTCTGAACTGCCTTTGAGTTAATCTCAAATGCCCTTTGGGCAATTATCATATTTGCAAGCTCTTCAACAATATTTACATTGGACATTTCTAAAAAGCCTTGAATTATTGTGCCTCTTCCCTCAGTGCCGGGTGCTCCTGTTGTTGGAGCTCCTGAGGCATCAGTTTCAAGGAATAGGTTTTTACCAATTGCCTGAAGTCCTCCGGGATTAATAAATCTTGCAAGCTCAATTGTTCCTATTTCAACTGGTGCAACAGTTCCTGGTTGCTGGACTGTTACTCTGCCGTCTGCTCCAACTGTTATTCTTATAGCATCTGCTGGAACTGTAATTCCCGGCTCAATGGGATAGCCATCGTTTGTTACAATTCTTCCGTCCTTGTCTAATCTGAAATTGCCAGCCCTTGTGTAGGCAATTGTTCCATCAGGCATTGTTACCTGAAAAAAGCCCTCTCCGTCAATTGCTAAATCCAAAGGATTACCAGTATTTATTAGATCCCCTGTGTTAAAAAATTTAGCAACTGCAACTGGTCTTACTCCATGTCCGATTTGAATGCCTGAAGGATATTGAGTTCCGTCATCAGATGGCGCTCCGGGTTGAATAATGTTTTGATAAAGCAAATCCTGAAATTCAGCCCTGTTCTTTTTAAAACCTGTTGTATTAACATTTGCGAGGTTATGGGATATTACATCTAAGTTTAATTGCTGTGCATACATGCCTGTTGCTGCAGTAAAAAGTGACCTTAACATTTTATACCTCCTCCTAAATCCTTGCTATCTCAGAAACAGCTCTTTGAGCGAGCTGGTCAAAATTAGCTGTAATTCGCTGGGCGAATTCAAAGTTCCTGATTGCTTGTATCATGTGGACCATCTCGGTCATAGGATTAACATTTGAACTTTCAATCCAACCCTGCAGTATTTTACCTGCTGCTGGTCCTTCTTCATTGCCTTCGTAAAGAGACTGTCCTACATGCCTTATGTTATTTAATCTGGCAAGTTTGATTTTTGCGACCTGATTTCCATCAACAAAAACACTTCCATCCTGCCCTATCTCTATCTTTGTTCCATCAATTATAATAGGAGCATTGTTTTCATCAAGAACTCTTAATCCAGCTTGATTTACAAGATAGTTTTCGCTGTCTCTTGTAAAAGAACCCTCCCTTGTGTAAAGAGTCCTTTGCCCGACTTGAACAGCGAAAAATCCTTCTCCTTGAATGGCAAGGTCAAAGGGATTTTCGGTTTTCCTTAATTTACCCTGAGAAGTGTCAATATACTGCGTTCCGAAAAAAGTCTGAGCCCTTGCTCCCTGATAAATAGCTCTTGGCTCTGAGGGTCTGCCTGAAAGCAGAGGATAAAGGGCACTACCAAAGCTTTGCCTTTTATATCCTGTTGTATTAATATTGGCGAGATTATTGGAGACCGCATCAAGTTCATACGCCCGCATACTCATTCCAGTCATTGATATATAAATGCCTTTATACATTATCTCACCTCCTGCGAATGAGTAAACAAAGTTTGTGCCAGTTTTAAAGATAAGTCCAGACTTGAATTTTTATTAGAGTGGATAGGAAATTTTTTCCTGAGGCGGAAAGTTATGCTTCTATGTCAATCCTGTGTTCTGAATCTTTTTTCTCTTTTGGAAGTTTTTCTTCTTCGGAGGACTCTTTTTTGGGAGTTTTTTTCTTTACTTTATATCTTGCAAACACAGAGCCTTCTTTTATAGGTCTTATACTTCTGTAAGGTCCAACACTATCTATTTCATCGCGAGGAGACATTTTCAGTTTAGTAGTAAGTCTTTTTGCTTTTCAAATTTTAGTTTAAACAATCCTATAACTTCAGCCATTTCCTCCTCATTCATACCAACCAAGTCATTTTCTATTGGAACCTCTATTGGTTCTTTTAATCCAATTCCAAGATTTAGGCATATCTGGTCTGAGACTTTTATAATGTTGCAAATATCCGCAAATGCAGGGTCTTCATGGTCAGCATATGTACTTTCATGATGATAGGTTATTACTATTTCATATTTTTCAGGTAGTTTCCATTTTTTAGAGATAAGATTTCCGATAATCGTGTGATTAAAACCTAATAATTCATTTTCAATTTCAATGGAAAGCCTTTTTTCTTGGTATACTTTTTCATATACTTTTATATACATCTCAGGCATTGCATTATTAATTACAGTCTTGCCCACATCATGTATTAATCCGCATACCAAAGCTTCATCTGAATTTGATAAATGTGTTATCATGGCTATAAGGCTTGCACAAAGTCCTACACCAAGTGCATGCTCCCATAGCTTTTGTTCAAATGGTCCGTACTTTCTATGGAGGTCTCTCAGTGATGTTGCTAATATTAAAGACCTGAGAGTATCAAAGCCTATTAACATAATAGCCTGAGAGATGCTCTCTATTTTTCTGTCCTGTCCATAGTATGGCGAATTGGCAATTCGCAAAAGCCGTGTTGTAAAACCTTGATCCCGGGTGATAATTTCCTCAAGGGATTTTAAAGATGCATAGTCATCCTTTACTAATTGCATTACCTTCATAGCAATAGGAGGCAAAGAAGGTATGTCTACTGTTTTAAGTATAATCCTCTCAATTATTTCTTCCTGCACTTTTCCTCCCCTTACTTTTTATACTGCGTTTATTATTTCTCCAGCCATTTCCTCAAGAGGCACAATCTTGTCAGCAATACCAGCCTCAACAACAGCACGGGGCATACCATATACTACGCAAGTATCCTCACTTTGGGCAAATATTTTTCCCCCTGTTTCTTTCATTTTTTTGCATCCCTTTTCTCCATCATTTCCCATTCCTGTTAGTATAACTCCAAGACATCTACCGGGAAAAGTTTCTGCAACAGAGCCCATCAAGGCATCAACGCTTGGACGATAAATAAAATCTTCTTTATCTTCAGATATTGAAATCAAAGTCTCAATGCCTCTTCTTTTAAGCCTCATGTGACCTCTTCCTGGTGCAATGTAAACCATTCCGGGTTTTATGGGTTCGCCCTCTTCTGCTTCCTTTACAGTTAACTGACTTAGTTGATCAAGTCTTTCAGCAAAGGGTTTTGTAAAATTAGGTGGCATGTGCTGAGCTATTACAATTGGAACAGGAAAGTCCTTTGGAAGTTTTGGAATGATTTCCTGTAATGCTTTAGGACCACCTGTTGAAGTTCCAATTGATACAATACCTATTCTTCTCTCAGTGGTCGCTAATTTTACCTTTGGTGGTTCTACTTTAGGTGTCTCTACTCTGGTAGGTTCAGCAGGTCTCACTGTTGGTTTTCTTTTAACCAGTCCTCTTCTGCCTATTGTTTTTATTTTATCTATGAGCATACCTTTAATTTTTACTATGTTTACTGAAAGCTCGGACAGATTTTTAGGAATAAAATCAACTGCTCCAAGATCCAAAGCCTCCAAAGTTACTTTGGCACCTTCTGTAGTAAGGGAACTTACCATGATTACAGGAACAGGACATTTTTGTATGATTTCCTTCAATGCAGTAAGTCCATCCATTCTTGGCATTTCTACATCCAGTGTGACTACATCTGGTTTCAGTTTTTGAATTTGCTCAATTGCTTCTAATCCGTCTCTGGCAGTTCCAATAACTTTTATTTCTGGGTCTTCCTGAAGCATAGATGTCAAAGCTTTTCTCATGAAAGCTGAATCATCAACAACAAGAACCTTTATCATATTAAATCATACCCTCCTAAAATCCAAATTCTTTAAGTAACTCATCTACATCTTCCTGAGATACCTTCTCTACCTCTTTTTTAATTGGCTCTTTTTCTTCAATTTTTAGACCAAATGTGGCAATCAATTTTACAAGCTCTACTTCAAGGTCTCCAACAAGTGCTATCACCTTCTTTAATACCTGACCTGTTAGGTCTTGGAATGATTGCGTGGTTAAAATTTCCGTTAGGTCATCTTCAAGGGAATCCTTAAACTCCTTTAAAAATTTTACTGCCTCCTCATTCCCTTGAATGTTTCTTATATGAGAAGCAAGGTCATCCATTTTAAGTATGTATTTTTCAACGATTTCCATTGTTTTGTTTGCAGCTTCTTCTGTTTTGTCAATAACCATTTGAAGCTGATCAACTACTCTTGGCATTTGCTCAACAGCTATGTCTCTTAATCTCGGATCAAGGGCTTCTTTTACACTTTTTAGAGATTCATGTAGTTTTCTTGCAACTTTTCCAACCTCTTTAAACAACTCACTCTGACTTTTTTGAATAACGCTGTTTAAAATTTTTTCAGCCTTCTCAAATTCTCCCGCAGATACGGTCTCCATAAATTTTGCAATTTCTTCTATTAACTGGTATCTTGGGTCATCCTGTGATATTCCCTTCATTTCAAGGAGAGACTTCGCATCAATGACTTCTTTTACAGTTGTTTCTCCACCAATACCAGTTACTTTTTTGATAACCTCTACTTTATCGCCTTCTTCAACAATATCAACAATTTCTTCTTCAAAAAGACTCTGGTCTTCAACGGGAATAAGTTTTTTTACTTCAAGTAAAATCAAAAGTCTATCATCAAGCCGTGCAACACCTTCAATCTGATTTTGTCCTTGCTGCATAAACTCTTCAGCAGGCTCAATGCTTTTTTCATCAATATTGACAACGCCAGTAATATTATCAACAAGTGCGCCAAATGTTAATTTACCAGCTGTCATTACTATTACCTTGGTTCCCTGTTCCTCCTCAGGCATGCCCAAAATTCTTTTTAAATTGACAATTGGAATTACTCTTCCACGAAGATTTGTAACTCCCTCAACATAGTAAGGTGCATTTGGCATTTTTGTGATATTTGGGAGTTTAATTATTTCCTGAACAACAAGAATAGGAATGGCATATTCGTTTTCTCCCAAAATAAAACCAATATACTGTTTCATTTTATCTACTCCTGTATCTTTATTTTGTGCTTAAAAATCTTCTTGAAATAATAGCAAGGTCAAGGATTAAAACGACCTTGCCTTCGCCTGTAATGGTTGCTCCCATTATGCCGCATTCCTCAGAGTTTATTCCGTTTATAGTCTTTATCACAATTTCTTCCTGTCCTAGCACAGAATCGACTCCTATGCAGAATCTTCTATCTCCAACAGATGCAACAAGAACATATTTTGTTTGTGTTTCATTTGTTCCAAATGTTCCGAGTATTTCATTTAGCATAAATATGGGTAATACTTTATTTCTTACTGTTAAAACTTTTTGTCCTGTAACTTCCTTTATCTCGCTTACTTTGATTCTTAATGTCTCTTCAATCATTGACTGAGGAATTGCATATGTTTCATCTCCAACATGCACCATCATTGCCTGAATTATTGCAAGGGTAAGCGGTAGACTTATTCTAAATGTTGTTCCTTTGCCTTTTTCTGTAAATACCTCAACATAACCATTGAGTTTTGCTACATTCGTTTTTACAACATCCATTCCAACGCCTCTTCCACTAACCTCAGTGGATACATCTTTCGTTGAAAAACCGGGCAAGAAAAGAAGATTTATTGCAGCTTCATCGGTCATTTTTTCAGCTTCTTCAACAGTGATTAATCCCTTAGTAATAGCTTTAGCTTTTACTGCCTCTATATCAATGCCTTTGCCGTCATCTGATATGTCAATTATTATTTGGGTGCCCTTTTGATAGGCATTAATTATAATTTTTCCTTTTTGAGGTTTACCCTTTGAAACTCTTTCCTCTGGAGGCTCAATTCCGTGATCTATTGAATTTCTGATTATATGAACCAGAGGGTCTCCTATATTTTCAATTACTGACTTGTCAACTTCTGTTTCCTCACCAATTATTTCAAGTTCTACCTCTTTTCCAAGAGTTCTTGCAAGGTCACGAACCATTCTTGGAAATTTGCCAAAAACCTTCTGCAAAGGCTGCATCCTCATCTTCATCACTGCGAGCTGTAAATCCGATGTGACTCTATCCAAAAAAGCTGTTGTCTCCACAAGCCCTTCTACATTTTCATCGCCAGCAAATTTAGCCTCAAGCTTATTTGCAAGATTAAGCAATCTATTCCGTGCAAGAACAATCTCTCCTGCTAAATCCATAACTTTATCTATTCTTGCTACATCCACTCTGAGCGTTGCTACTTCTTTAGGTATTTCTTTGGTTGTTTCCTTTGGAGTTTCTTTTGGTGCTTCTTTTTGTGTTTCTGCGGGCTGAATTGGTGCTGTTTCTTCTTGAGCGGGTTCTTCTTTTGAAGGTTGAACTTTTTCAGGTTCTTCTTTATGTCCGATTTCCTCTGGTTTTCTCTCTTCAGAATGCGATAAAATGCTGTCCAGAATTTGCAGTGTTGGATTTATATCTTCTTGAACATCTTCTTTCGCTTTTATATGAGA
>JBEPZQ010000054.1:7147-9517 GCA_041640755.1 Thermodesulfovibrio sp.
AAAAGACGAAGCGTATCTGTTGCTTTTAGAATTGCATCTGTAATTTCTGGAGAAATTGACATCTCTCCTTCTCTGATTTTCTTAAGAATTGTCTCCGCTCTGTGGGCTACATCAACGATCTGCTGAAATCCTAAGAATCCAGCAGCTCCCTTTAATGTATGCATTCCTCTGAAGATTTCATTTATAATGTCAAGGTCTTCACCTTTTTGCTCAAGCTCTACAAATAGGGGGTCTAAGTTTTCAAGTATTTCTTCGGCTTCAACTATAAACTCTTGTATTATTTCATCCATCTCATCTGGCATTAGCTACCCTCCTTAAGGAAAGGTTTTTTCTGCACAATTTTTTCAAGCTTTTCTTTTAAAACCTCGCCGGTAAATGGTTTTACGATGTAGTTGTCAACTCCTGCCTTAATTGCCTCAATAACTTTTTCCTTTTCAGCCTCTGCTGTTACCATTAGAAATGCTATATCCTTGAGCTGAGGATCATTTCTTATGTGTTTCAAAAGCTCTATGCCTTCCATAACAGGCATATTCCAGTCAGAGACAACAAGCTTGTAATCACCACTACTTTTTAATTTGCGGAGAGCATCCTCTCCATTTTCAGCCTCATCTATGTTTTCAAATCCAAGCTGTTTTAGAAGATTTTTCACTATTCTTCTCATTGTAGGGAAGTCATCAACAACTAATACTTTGATTTTATAATTAAACATTTCTCCCTCCTACATTTTACCAAATATTTTTTTCATGATTCTTTTCATTGACTCTACAATTTGTTCTGCTGTCGCAGGTTTTACAAGATAATCATCAACTCCCGCTTCATAGGCTCTTTTTTTCTCTTCTTCATCTGCCTCTGTTGTAAGCATTACTATAGGTATATTAGAGTATTCTGGAGAGTTTTTTACTTGCTTTGTAAATTCTATTCCGTCCATATAAGGCATGTTCATATCTGTTAAAATTAAGTTTATCTGTTCAAGCCCTAATTTTTGAAGTCCGTCCATGCCATTTTCTGCTGTTACTACATCATATCCTTTGCTTTTAAGGATTAGTTGTAACATTTTTCTTGTTGTTTTATCATCATCTACTACAAGAATTCTCATATAAACCTCCACTATATTTTTTGATAGACAATGACTTTATTAATAACAACTGGTCTGAAAGCTCTTGTTATGTTATGCAAGCTTTCAGAAGTACCAACAAATAAATAACCCTTTGGACGAAGAATATCGTAAATCAGGGAGACCGCTTTTTTCTTAGCCTTGTCATCAAAGTAGATTAAAACATTTCTGCAAAAAACAACATCTATGCCTTTAAGTTGTCTTACTTCTTTCTCATCAATGAGATTTATGTTCATAAATTTTACCATTGATTTTACTTGTTCTGAAAGAACATAAAGTCCACCAGAGTCCTTAAAATATTTTGCCATATAAACAGGCGGAATGTTCCTTACTGCATAAGAGCCATAAATTCCTTTTCTTGCAGACATAAGAACTGATTCGCTAATATCAGAGGCATAAATTTCTTTTTTTATCAATGAAAGCTCCGGTTTTTCAAGAAGAATCATTGCAATTGTATATGGTTCTTCGCCTGTTGAACATGCTGCTGACCAGATTTTTATATCCTTTCTTCCCATCTGGGCATTCTCTTTAAGTATTTGAGGTATTAAGTGATTTGCCAAAACATCAAATTGCTGTGGTTCTCTAAAGAAAAAAGTTTCATTTGTTGTAACCGCATCAAAAAGTCTTGCAATATCAGTTTTAGTGGCACTAAATTTTAGATAATTAAGATAGTCCTCGTAATTACGAAAATTTCTTTCTTTGATAATCCTGCTAAGTCTGTTTTCAAGAAAGTATTTTTTGTTGTCAGGCACATAAATACCAGTTTTTTCATAGATGAAATCTCTCAATTGTCTAAAAACATCATCTGACATAGTTGTTGAAGAGGTTGTAACAGTTGTCATAGTCTATTTAAAACCTCCTCTATTTTTTCTCTAACTTCTTCGTTTGGATGCTCTCTTTTAGCAGAGAGTATTTCATAAACTTCTGCTCCACCTATTTCACCTAAAGCCTCCACTACAGCCATCACTACAGGTGGAAATGGATCATCAAGTAGAGGAGTTAATTTTTCTATAATTAACTCTGCATCGCAACTTAAGTTTAATGCCTTAACTGCATAATAACGAACCCACGGGTCTTCATCTTGTAAACATTGAAAGAGTATATCAGAGCAAAATCTTGCCTCTCCAAGTGCTGCTATAGCTGCTTTTTTTAGTTCTTTATTATCCGATGAGATAAATTCAATAATTTTATAAATAGCTTCATCAGTTCCTACTCTGCCCAATCCATAAATAGCAGCCTTTTTTACCTCCATATCC
>JBEPZQ010000055.1:0-9502 GCA_041640755.1 Thermodesulfovibrio sp.
TCCTTGCTTCGCATGGAGTCGCAATGACAAGGAATAATTTTTGCAATTACGATAGTGAATCGCACAAATTAGGATAAAATTACTTTATCACACAAATAAGATATTCTCTGAGCAATTTCATCATTTGAAAAAATAAGAAAAGGCGTGTTTGTCTTTACAGATTTTAAAACTTCCTCTGAAAATGGAATTTTTCCAATCACTTCTATACCTTTTCCTTTAAGCTCTTTCTCTACTGTCATGCTCATTTCAGAATTTAAATCATATTTGTTAATGATTACCTTCAAAGGAATTTGAAAATGATTTGTAAGCTCAATTACTCTACCTAAATCATGAAGTCCTGAAGGACTTGGCTCAGTGATAGCAACTGCTATATCAACTCCTGTCATTGATGCCATTACAGGACATCCTACTCCGGGTGGACCATCAATTATAATGTAGTCAAAACCTCTTTCCTCAGCAATCCTCTTTGCAATCTCCCTAAGCTTTGCAATAAGCTTTCCTGAATTCTCCTGAGCAATTCCAAGTCTTGCATGGATAAATGGCCCATATTTTGTCTCTGAAATAAAATAATGTCCTGAAAGCCTTTCATGAAGAATTATTGCATCCTGAGGACATAAATGTTTACATATTGTACAGCCTTCGCATGAAAGGGAATCAACATTGAAATCTTCATTTATAGCATCAAATTTACAATTCTCTCTACATAAACCACATTCTATACATTTTGTTTTGTCTATTTCTGCAATTTTTCCAGAAAAAAACACATATTTTTCTTTGATCTCTGGATGAAGCAGAAGATGAAGATTTGGTGCATCAACATCGCAGTCAACAATAACTTTGTTTTTAAGTTCAACAGCAAGGCATGATGTAAAAAATGTTTTACCTGTCCCACCTTTTCCACTTATTACAAGTATCTGCTTCATACCATCTCCTTAAGCAACTGATGTAAAACCTCTTTGTAATCAGGAATTGCCTTTACAAGTGGAATACCCTTTGAGTAAGCCACTGCTATTTCTTTTTTAAAAGGAATTTTTAAAATTATGGGAAGGCTATGCTTTTTACAAAAATCCTCAATAACTTCATCATTCTCACTTTTGTTTATTATGACTGCTGATTTAACATTAAGTGCTTTTGTAACTTCATAGGCAAGTTCAAGGTCATGAAGTCCAAATGGAGTTGGCTCAGTAACAAGTATGCATACATCTGAGCCTTTTATTGCTGCTACAGCCGGACAAGAAGTTCCGGGAGGAGCATCAATTATTGCAATTTTATCTTTTTTTATAAAACGCTTTGCCTTCTCAATAACCTTTGGAGCTAATACTTCTGAAACATTCAATCTTCCCTCAATAAATTCAACTTCTTCTGCCATTCCAATCCTTATTTTTCCAATTTCTCGTTCAGCCCTTTTCATTGCAGTATGAGGACAAAGCAGAATACATCCTTCACAACCATGACAAAGATGAGGAAATAGCAAAACATCACCTGAGTTGTCAAGATTTAAAACACTTAATGCATTATAAGCGCAAATTTGACTGCAAAGCCCGCAAAAGTTGCATTTTTCTTTATCAACTTCAGGAACTATTGTGTTTACTGAAATTTCTTCCTTAACTATAGGATTTAAAAACAGATGAACATTTGGTTCTTCTACATCACAGTCAATAATTTGAGAATCATCAATGCTTAAAGCAAGTGATACCGCAACAGTTGTTTTACCTGTTCCGCCTTTTCCACTTGCAACTGAGATTATCATTTTACAAGCTCTATACAAAGAAATCCAAAATTTGAAATTTGTGTGTCATTGTTTAGTTCAAAGGCATCTTCAATTTGATGGTACTCAGGAGTTGAATACTTAAGTGTTCCAAAAATCTTTTTTATTTTAAAGCCTGATTCATATGTTATTTTTTTGAATTCCTGAAAATCATAAAATTTTGCAACACTGTAAAAAGGATGCCCCTGCGTTTTCTTTTCTTCATAAAATTTTCCCCATAAAGAATCTCTAAAAACTGCTCCAATTATGAATTTTCCATCTTTTTTTAACACCCTGTATGTCTCCTTCAGCGCTTTTAAAGGATTTTTAAGAAAACATATAGTAACAATCATCATAACACAAGAGAAAATCTCACTTTTAAATGGAAGAGCCTCAGCATTTGCCTGAATTACTGGAATCTCTCGCTTTTTTGCTATTTTAAGAGGCTGAAAAGAAATATCTACACCAACTATATTTTTTGATAAAATAGCAAATCTTCCTGTGCCTACACCTACTTCAAGTGCCTTCCCTTCACAACCATTTAGTAATTTCTTTACACATTTTATTTCATTTTCATAAAGTATTTTGCCTTCTCCATCATACCATTCATCATATCTATCTACATACTCATCAAACGGGCTAATACTCACATGAGCCTCCGATATTAATCCGAGTTCCTACTCCTGCTTCAATAAATCCTGATGTAAAGGCTTTTTTAAACAACTCTCTTGCAAGGTCTCCTGTGCAATGGGAAGGTGCAATATACTTTATGCCTTCTTTTTTTAGAAAATCAATGATATTCAAAATTTCGGATTCAGTTTTGTTTTTTAAATGAAGTCCACCAATTAGAGCAAAAACTTCGTCATCAATTATTTCATGAACTCTTTTGAAAATATTTTCAATTCCTGCATGGGCGCATCCTGTAGCAATTACCAATCCTCCTCCTGTATCCACAACAAGGGAAATCTCTTTGATATCAGACCCAAGCTCTCCTGTTAAATAAACTCCATGCATAATTTCAACAGGCTCTTCTCCAACACTCACAATATTAACACCCTTTAATTCTTCATCCTTTAGTAATGCCTCTACAAAGGACTTTCCTGCATATACTGTTACATTATCCTTTAACTTTAAAATCCCTTTTAATCCACCTGTGTGGTCTTTATGAGAATGAGACAAAACAACCCTTGAGATTTTTGAAGGTTCTATTTTTGCATGTTTTAAATTTTTTAGCAAAATATCAGGGTCTCCTCCAGTATCAAATAAAATTCCACCATGTCCCTTTTTTATAAAACAGCTGTATCCAAAGCCAGTGTGGAATTTTGACTCACCAGCGTAGTTATCAAATAAAATCTGTATGTCAATAATCATTCTTAAACCTTTAATTTATCAATAATTTTTTTAATGATTTCGTTAAATGCCTGTGCTGGTTTGCTTTCAGGATAATTTATCATTACAGGTTTTCCATCGTCTCCAGCTTGAACTATCTTTGGGTCAATTGGGATTTTTCCCAAAAATGGAACTTTATACTGTTCTGCAACTTTTTCACCTCCACCAGATTTGAATATTTCAACGGTATTTCCACAGTGAGGACATACAAATCCACTCATGTTTTCAATTATACCCAAAACAGGAATAGAACCTTCCTTACAAAATCTTAGACTTCTTCTAACATCAGCCAAAGCAACATCCTGTGGTGTTGCAACAATTACTGCTCCATCTACTTGGTCAAGAAGCTGAATTATTGATATTATCTCATCTCCTGTACCTGGAGGTGAATCAACAACAAGATAATCAAGTTCACCCCAGCGAACATCACTTAAAAACTGCTCAATCATCCTGTGTTTTATAGGTCCTCTCCAAACAACTGGTGTATCTTTTTCTTGAAGGAAAAAACCTATTGAAATTACATTTAAATTGTCATAAACCTTTAAAGGGAAAATTCCCAAATCAGTTATCATTGGAGGCATTCCTTCAAGTCCTAACATATTCGGAATATTCGGTCCATGAATATCAATATCCAGAAGACCTGTTTTATAACCTTTTGTTGCAAGACCTACTGCCAAATTTGTAGAGACAGTGCTTTTTCCAACTCCGCCTTTTCCAGATAAAACAAGAATTTTCTTCTTAATTGCTGATACTGTTGCCTTTAGGGCAACATCTTTTTTTACAGCTTCTCTTTCATCGCAAGTGCATTTCTGTTTTTCCTCTGCCACTTTAACCCCTCCTCTATTTGTTTTTGATTTCTTTTATTGCATCAACAACTTTACCAGTCTTATTTATGACCTTAATTTTTGCTGAATTTATTATTTGTTCAGCATTAGGACCAAGTTTTCCAGTGATGAGAAGCTCTGGTTTCTTTGAAACAACCATCTGAGCAGCCTGAATACCAGCTCCTCCGGATGCTTCTTTCCACGGATTTTCAACTACTTCATAATTCATTGTATCAGTATCAATAAAAATAAAACAGTTGCAACGCCCAAATCTTGGGTCAATATTAGACTCTAAATCTTTTACTTCTGCTGTTATACAAACTTTCATAACTCCTTCCCTATTTTAATGTTTACAACCCGCATGCCCATGTTCACCATGCTCACATAGGCTTTCACCAGAACTTAAAGTACCTTTTAAAAATTTATCAATTATCTCCTCAACATTTCCAGTAATCCCAACAATAACCCTAATACCTGAAGCCTGAAGATTCATTATAGCATTAGGACCCATTCCACCTGCAATTACACAATCTGCTCCTTGTTTTCTTAAAAACATAGGGACAGCACCCGGTTGATGGGCTTTATATCCGGGATTTTCAACAAACTGTTTATTTATAACTTTCCCGTCACTGTCAATATCTACAATTATAAACCCCGGACATCTTCCAAAATGTTGAGCCACCTGACCATTCTCTGTTGCTATTGCTAATCTCATTTTTCCCTCCTAACTGCCAAAAATTTTTGGTGGTGCATATGGATGTGTGCCTTCAATAACTTCTACTCCTGCTTTTTCCTTGACTGCTGCTATTATGTCATCTTTTCTCTTACAGAACTTCATGATACATGTTCCAACATGAATTACATCAACATTTTCTTTAAGAGCTGAAAGATGCATTTTTAATAAAGCAAGACTGCATACTACCCTATTTTTCTGACCTTCACATCCTCCGCAATCCATAATTCCAACTATTGCTACATCCTCTCCTTTATACCTTTCAAATTCTCCTTCCTTGCGAGAAAAAGCAACTAAGCACTTTGCATCTCCGGGACATAAATTTTGTTCACCAATCATTTTGCATTTTAAAATTCCTACTCTTTTCATCTTATACCTCCTAAAAAATTAACCGGAGGCTTTTCCTCCGGCTTATTCAGTTTTTTTCTCCAGTTGACTTAATCTCTTCTGTATAGCATCAAGCTCCTGTCTCAAAAGTTCAGCCTCTCTTTTCAGAATCTCTTCTTCTTTAACTCCTCCGAAAAAGGGCAAATCCGCAAGCCATCTCCAGCCTCTTCCAAAACCTCCAAAAAATCTTGCACACCATCTTCTCTTCCTACCCAATCCGAATCCTGTTTGAGCAGAACCTCCACAATAACCCCATCCTCTGCCTGTTCTTGGACCCATTCCAAAAGGTCCTGTTCTGTCACCCCAAGGCATTTTATCACCTCCTTTTGTTTTAACTGTTTTATGTTAATGAAAATCATTCTCATTTGTCAAGAAAAAAATTTTTTATTTAAGCAAAGTGAAAATTTTGTATGCTGTTACAACAAGAATCAAAATTGCAAATATCTGTTTAACTCTCACGCTTGGAACAAAAAGGCTTGTTGTTCTCGCTCCTAAAAAAGAGAAAATAGCGCCTGTTATGACTAATGCTAAAGTCAAATTAATATTCCACTGAGCTGTGGAAAGATGCGGAAGTAGTGCAGAAAATGAAGGAGGCGTTACTGCAAAGGCGTTAATCCCTGCAGCTTTCTTTGGCTCAAATCCAACAAGAATGAGAGTTGGCATAAGCAAAAAACCCGGTCCTACTCCAAGAAAGCCTGATAAAACAGATATTGGAACTGCTAAAATTAATGCAAGTTTGAAGTTTTCCTGTTCATTTGAGCTTTTTATAGGCTTAAATAATCTGTAGGCAAGATAAATGACTGCTACAAAATAAATAATCCAAACATAAGTTTGGGCAACAAACTGAACAATATAAGCTCCAACTGGTGCTGAAGCAGTTGTGACCAATGAGAGTAAAATCGCTTTTTTCCAATCAACAAATCCGCTTTTTGCAAATCCAAATGTTGAAAGCAGAGCAGTTACTCCATTCAGGAGAAGACTTAAAGGCTGAACTTGATGAACAAGGTCATTCATAAAAAGTCCTAAAAAAGGAATTGCAGAAAAAGCAACACCAAGACCAAGCATTCCTGAGATAAAGGAAAGTATCGCAATACCAATAACTATGATAATGCCTTCTTGCATATAAAAAATTTTATGAAATAATAATATCAAATGTCAATGATTTTAGATTGCAGCTCTTTCAAATATTAAAAATTTTATGCATTACTAAAAAATAGAAATTGATGAAATTTTGACTTTCCAAGTTTTTATACCCATCTATGATTTATTTTGCGAAATGCTTCAAAAGAAGAACAACAGTTCCTGAAATTAAAGCAAAGGACAGATAGAGCATAAAAAGACGAGTTGTAAGATTTCCATGTTTGATAACATAAGATAATTCAAATTTCAAAGGATTCATTTTGACTGCTTTTGAAAGAATTCTGTCAATTTCTCTCATAATTTCAGGAGGGTAAAAGGGATTAAAGTGCTTATCTTTTATATAAATAATAAATATATTTCCGCCAGCAAGAAGTTTTCCTGAATAAACAAGCTCAGAAGGTTTTCCTTTCCAAATTTTTCCATTGTAGTCTCTAAGATAAACCATCTCTCCGTCAAATCCTAATCGGTTTTCCATAATTTTATATGTATTTATTAACTGAGCTATATAGAGTATCCATATGGGAGAAAATATTCCAATCAAAAGCTTATCTTCAGGTTGTAAATTTTCATAATACAAAACTGTAAAGGTAAATAAAATTGCAAAAGAGAGCATGATGCAGGCGATGACAATTCCAAATCTCATTTTTCTTATCTTATCTGCATCAGGTTCAAACCAACGAACATTTGAATAAAACTCTTTGCCTAAATATTCACTTTTCATTCTATCTTCTCATACATATTTTATGCAGCAGTTTATGACTGTTTTTAAAATATTATAGCAAATTCTTTTTTGACCTAAAAATGGCGATAGAAATCTAAAAATTAATAAGACTTTGAAAAGTAGACATTTTTACTGTCATTGCGAGCAACCTGAGTGCTGCGAGGCAATCTCGCCTTTCTATCTATGGAGAAAAAAGAGATTGCTTCGGGCACTTCGTGCCCTCGCAATGACGAGGAGAGAGAATACATCGCAATGACGAAGAGAGGAAATACATAGCAATGCCGAGTAGAGAGAATAAATAGCAATGCCAGAGAGAAAGTACATCGCAATGACGAGAGGGGAAAGTACATAGCAATGACGAGTAGGGAGAATATATAGCAATGACGACGAGGGTGCTAATTGAAAACTTCTCCCAATTTTTTGTCACTTCAAGCGTCACCGACTTTTTTGTCATGTTATGTTAGATATATGGAGATTGCGAGATACTTTAGTCCTAAAGCAATCCAGTCTTTTTATGAGATTGCTATGTTTCGTTAGTAATGACAGAAAAGGTGAATGTCTCTCAAAGACGAACAAGGTGGTCATTGCGAGGTATCCATCAGGATGCCGAAGCAATCTCGTTCCTTTACCCATTTACCATCCACCCACCACAAAATAGAGACTGCTTCGCCTAATCGAGCGGCTCGCAGTGACGCATGTCTATCTCTATCTTTGATGTTAGAGATGTCTCTCAACTCTTATGAAAAAGTGTTATAATAGTATTATGCGAAGGGTTTGGATATTGATTATTCTTTTATCCCTCTCAGCCTGCATGTCTGAGGAAAGAATCAGACAGGTCAATGAATCGGATTTTTACAAAGATATTGGTTACGCATATTATATTGAGAGAAATTATCAGCTTGCCTATGCTGAGTTTCACAAGGCACTGCAGGTTGACCCAAACAATAAGGAAGCTTTGCAGGGTCTTGCTCTTGTTTATATGGAGTTTCAGGAATTTGAAAGGGCAAGGGATTTGTTTCTTAAGGCAGTTTCTATTGACAGTGAGTATGCAGATGCTTGGTTTAATCTCGGAGTTTGCTATCAAAGACTAAATCAGCACAGTGATGCTATTCAGGCATTTCAGAAAGCTTTAAGCAATCCCTTGTTTGTAAATCAAGATAAAGCATACTTTGGCGTAGGAATATCATATTACAAACTTGGTAAATACAATGAAGCTAAAGAGGCTTTTGAAAAAGCTTTAACAAGAAATGTTCTTCTTATTCCGGCACATTTTTATCTTTCACTTGCTTATCAAAAATTGGGTCTTTACTCTGAAGCATCAAAGACTTTAAAAAAAGCTGTAAAACTTGACCAAACATATAAAGGAGACATTGAGAAGTTTGAAAAGGATTTAAAAGAATCTTTATCTAATCGTAAAATAGACCTTCCACAAGAAGACATCCTTGACCTGCTTGAAATTTTAAAATATTAAAAATGGCTAAAGGAAAAATAGTCAAAGCTGCAGGAGCAATCTCTTTAGCAACCACCTTCAGCAGAATCTTAGGCTATATAAAAGACATGATTCTTGCAAAATACTTTGGTGCTACAGGTGTAAGTGATGTATTTTTTGTTGCTTTCAGAATACCAAATCTTTTAAGAGAGCTTTTTGCAGAAGGTTCAATGTCCTCAGCAGTTGTGCCTGTGCTTAAGGAGAATCAGGTAAAAAAAGGGCATGAAGAGGCAAAGGAGATTGTAAAGAGTCTTTTCACATTTATCATAATTGTTGTTGGTTTGATTACTATTGCCGGAATAGTTTTCAGTCCATTGATTGTCAAGCTTATTGCTCCCGGTTTTACTGATAATCCTGAAAAATTCAATCTTACAGTGCTTCTTACAAGAGTGATGTTTCCGTTTTTGCTTTTTATAAGTCTTGCATCCCTTGTCATGGGAACTCTTAATACAAACAATATATTTTTTGTTCCAGCCCTTGCTCCATGTTTTTTAAATATTGCAGTGATTGTTTTTGTCGTTGGATTCAGTAGTCTATTTTTTCATCCTATCGTTTCTGTCGCTGTTGGAGTAACAGTTGGAGGGCTTCTTCAATGGCTTGTTCAGATGCCATCTTTTTACAAAGCAGGCTTTGCATTGGGTTTTACAAAACCCCATCCTGCATTGAGAAAGATTATTTTGCTTGTTATTCCCACTATTTTGGCTATGACAGTAAATCAAATAAACATTTTTATAAGCACCATCATTGCAAGCTTTCTTCCAGAAGGAAGTGTTACATATCTTTATTATTCAATGAGGCTAATTCAGCTTCCAATCGGCGTATTTGGAGTTGCAGTTGGAATAGCAGTGCTACCAACACTTTCTCAGCATGTGGCTGAGGGAAATAGAACTCAGCTTATTAAAGATTTATCCTTTGCTTTAAAATTTCTGTTTTTCCTGACTGTGCCTTCAACTATTGGTTTGATGATGCTCAGAGAACCAATTGTAAACACGCTTTTTCAAAGGGGTGTTTTTGACTATTTTGCGACAGTAAACACTGCAGAGTCACTCATTTTCTATAGCATTGGAATTAT
>JBEPZQ010000056.1:0-9479 GCA_041640755.1 Thermodesulfovibrio sp.
GGGGGGTAACCTGATTTTGAAAAAGCAAATTTTCTTGTCCAAAAGTCTTATTTTATGCGGATGTTTTTTATGAGTTTAGATTATTTTGGACAGCAATGACTCAAAATAAAATCTTCCTGAACAGATATGAAAAGTTCTTATGGTTGACCTCCCTTAGTTTTTTCTCATATCCCTCAGCTAACAGCTCACTTATTTCTTCTATTTTTCTTGATAATCTCACTGTATCAATCCGATTTCTAATTTCTATCAAACTTTCCCTGCTTTCTTCATCCAGTAACTTTAAATCCTATTAAACGGTATGGCCGTCAATAACCACTTAAGAGCTTCTATTCCCTCATCTGTATATAAAGTCTTTGTACCTCTTTGTATGTATAAGAGACTGTGGGTTCAGCAATTATTCGTGTTTTGTCTTTGATGAATACAACTTTGCCATTATTTCGTAGCAACCATCCCAAGTATTTTCTGTTAAGCTGAGTTACTGATGTTAGGTCATTAAGCATCTGAGTATTTAATTTTTTGGGCATTTTTTGATATTTCGTAGCATTTTTTGGATAATAAAATATCTGCTCTTCATACTGAAGACCTCCTTTGGAATAGTGGAGGGCATAGGGTATTCCTCCTTTCATTTAGTGTATTGGCTAAAAATAAAAGGAATATCAGATGGTCGCCTTTATTGTCAATTGTGAGGAAACAATACTTTTTCGGATAGATTATTTTTGGGGAAAATAAACAAATTGACATATTTTTTCTGGTAATTATAAAATGAAAAATAATTAATTTATGCGGGCGTAACTCAGCGGTAGAGTGTCAGCTTCCCAAGCTGAAGGTCGCGGGTTCAAATCCCGTCGCCCGCTTTTTTTATTGGAGGCAAGTTTGGTAGAATTCAAAGTAGGAGACCTCGCTCTTTTAATAGACTCAAAGGGAAGAAAATATCTTATAAATCTCAAAAATGATGGTTTCTTTTCATTTCACAAAGGAAATGTCAATTTTAATGAAATCATCGGAAAGCCTGAAGGAATAAAGGTTTCCTCAACAAAAGGAGAAAAACTTCTTGTCTTCCGTCCTACCCTTGAAGATTACATCCTAAAAATGAAAAGGGGTGCGCAAATAATTTATCCAAAGGATATCTCAAGAATAATAACTTTGCTTGATATCTTTCCCGGCTCTAAAGTCTTTGAAGCTGGAACAGGTTCTGGTGCTTTAACTCTTTATCTTTTGAGAGCTGTTGGACACAATGGACAAGTTGTATCTTACGAAAAAAGAAAAGAATTTTATGAGACTGCAAAAACTAATATTGAAAGATTTATGCCAAATCCAGATAATCTCGTCCTCAAAAACAAAGACATAGGTGAAGGGATTGATGAAAAGGAGTTTGACAGGGCTGTCCTTGACCTTACTGAGCCGTGGCTTTTTTTAGACAAAGTAATAGAAGTATTAAAATCAGGCGGATTGCTCGGATGCTATGTCACTACAGTGCTTCAGATTTATAGCTTAATTGAAGAAGTTGAAAAAAACTTTTCAAACAGACTTTATAAGGTTGGCATCTTTGAGCTTCTTGAAAGAAGTTGGGAAAAAGAAGGCTTAAGTCTTAGACCTTCATTAAGAATGGTAGCTCACACAGGATTTATAGTTGTCTTCAGAAAGCTTGAATGAGCTATAAAATCCTTCTCATAAATCCGTGGATTTATGATTTCGCTGCCTATAATTTTTGGGCAAGACCCTTAGGAATTCTTAAAGTTGCCGAGTTTTTAAGTCTGTTTAATGTATCCCTTCAACTTATTGACTGTTGCAACAGTTTTAAAATAAAAAAATTTGGCACAGGAAAATACTCCTCTGAAGTTGTAAAAAAGCCTGACATTCTTAAAAACATTCCGAGAAAATTCAAAAAATACGGGATTTCAGAAGAGCAGTTTATTGGAAAGCTAAAACAAATCGGACAAATTGATATCATTTTAGTCACATCTATTATGGCTTACTGGTGGCTTGGTGTAAAAAGAGTTGTTGAAATTCTAAGAGATTTTTATCCAAACACTCCGATAATTCTTGGTGGAATCTATGCAACCCTCTACAAAGAGCATGCTGAAAAAAATATTGGAGCAGACTTTGTTTATGAAGGACAAGCTGACATCAGACTGATTCAGTGTCTTGATAACTTTGGAATCCATTTAAAAAGAATAAGAGAAAAACCCATATACTGGTGGCAGATGGGTTTTTACAAAGAGCTTCCATATGCTCCAATACTTACATCAACGGGTTGTCCTTTTAGATGTGCTTATTGCGCCTCTTCGCTCCTATATAATGGATTTCAGCAAAGCAATGTTGAGGACGTAATTGAAGAAATCACAGGGCTTTACAGACTTGGAGTAAAAGACTTTGCCTTTTATGATGATGCTCTGCTTTATGAATCTAAATCCCATATAAAGCCTATTCTTTGGGAAATTATTCGCCAAGACTTAAAAATCCGATTTCATACCCCAAACGGGCTACATGCTCGCTTCGTTGACAAAGAAATTGCCCGTCTTATGAAACTTGCGGGATTTAAGACTTTGAGACTCAGCCTTGAAACAGTGGACATAAAAAGACAAATTGCAACTGGAGGAAAGGTCACCAATGAGGAACTCGAAAAGGCTGTTTACAATCTCAGAGAATCAGGATTTTCATCTCAGGAAATAGGTGTTTACATCATGTATGGATTACCTGAGCAAACAATTGATGAAGTTTGGGCTGGTGCAGAATTCCTTAAAAAACTCAAAGTAAAAATTCATCTCACAGAGTTTTCTCCTATCAGAGGCACTTTTTACTGGCAAAAGCTGATTGAGAAGGAAGTAATAACAAATGATTTAGACCCTCTTTTAACCAACAACACTGTTTTTTCAGAAATATTCTGTTATCCAAGAGAAGAAATAGAAAAGCTAAAAAATGATGTCAATAATTACAATATGCAATTGTAATAGCAAAGACTCTGATATAAAAGAAAAGTCTGCCTTGTCCGATATCGCTCGCAACAGAAGCTCGTATTGATGAGTATTTATCTATTTTCAGCCCTAAGCAATATAGTGTTGCATGAGATTATAAAAAAGTTTTATTATTAACAATAGTTTCTGTTATTTGGAGAGAAAATGAAAACATTGCTTAACATAAATGATGGCAAAAGGGTAAAAATTATAAAGATTTCAGGTGGTAGAGGAATACGTCAGCATCTACAGTGTCTTGGAATCCACATAGGAGATATTGTCACTTTAAAAAAGACATCTTTCTTGGGTGGTCCAATACTTTTAGAAGTAAACGGCTCTCAGGTCGCATTAGGTAAAGGGGTTGCCTCAAAAATAGAGGTTGAGGAAGTTGAATGAAAATAGCCTTTACTGGGCAACCTAATGCGGGAAAAAGCACTATATTTAACGGACTTGCAGGTTACAAAACAGTAACAGCTAATTTTCCCGGTCAAACAGTCCATTATACTATAAGCAAAGTTACTGTTGGGAACGAAACATTTGAGATAGTTGACTTGCCCGGAATTTATTCCCTCACAGCATTAGATAAGGCTGAGCTTGAATCAAGAAAATACATTCTATCAGGACAGGCAGATGTCATTATAAATGTTATAGATGCCTCAACCCTATCAAGAAGTCTTGAACTGACTCTTCAATTGGCAGAGCTTCAAGTTCCAATGGTTATATGTCTAAATATGATTGATGAGGCAAAAAGAAAGGGCCTTGAAATAGATTTAGCAAGACTATCAAAAATTTTTGGAGTTCCTGTAATAGAAACAATTGCAAATAAAGGAATCGGAATTGACAAAATTTTTAAATCCGCAAAAGAAGCCTTCAATAAAAAGTTAATCCCACAAATCCAACATTTTCACAAAGACATAGAGGAAAAAATCAGTGAAATTGAGAAAATCATACCCGCTGATTTCCTGACGAATATTCCACGAAGATACATAGCTGTAAAACTTTTAGAAGGCGATGCTGAATTGTTTGAAAAAATAAAACAATATCCTGAAATTCTCGCAATGGTCAACAAACTTCGGGAAGAAATAAAAATTTCTCATGGGAAACATGCTGACACAGTTATTTCCTCTGAAAGACATGCTCTAACAATGAATATTTTTGAGGAAGTTACAAAAATCGGAGAACCACAAAAATCCTTAAGAGAAAAAATTGATGACTTGCTTACTAATAGGTATCTTGGTTATCCCCTACTGTTTTTTATTCTTTTTGGAATCTTTTTCACTGTTTTTGAGGTAGGAAGCTTCATAGAAGAGCCTCTAACTGATTTCTTTGATATTTTAATTCAAAAACTTCCTAATTTTGTCAGTGAAGGAAGTTTTGCTTACTTCATACTGAAAGGATTACTTGAAGGATTTTCGGGAGGCATTGGAGTTGCCATTCCTTATCTTATACCCTTTTTTGTCGGATTGACTGTTCTTGAAGACATTGGATATTTACCAAGAATTGCTTTTCTAATGGATTCTATTATGCATAAAATTGGATTGCATGGAAAAAGTGTTCTGCCGCTTATTGTCTCATATGGATGTAATGTTCCGGGAGTAATGGCTTCAAGGATACTTGAATCGCCAAGAGATAGATTTATTACTGCAACAGTCTCTGTTTTTATCCCATGTGCTGCGAGAACCACAATAATATTTGGAATTGTTGGCGCTTATATTGGCGGATTTGCTGTGGCTGGAATATTTCTTTTCAATCTTTTCGTAGTCATGATTTTAGGTGCTGTTCTCACAAAATTTATTCCTGAAGTAACTCCGGGATTGATTATGGAAATACCGCCTCTTCGTATTCATACATTTAAAAATGTTTATATGAAAACATGGCTAAGACTTAAAGATTTTATAGTAGTTGCATGGCCATTGCTTATCATTAGCAGTATATCTTTAAGTCTTCTTGAATATTTTAAAATTGACGAAATACTTAATCAGATTTTAAAACCTATTGTCAGCTGGATTCTCGGATTGCCTGAACAGACAGGGATTACACTGCTTTTTGGCATATTGAGAAAAGAGCTTTCTATGATCATGCTTTTTCAGGCATTACATACAACCGATTTAATTACAGTTATGACTAAAGTCCAACTCATTGTCTTTACCATTTTCACTGTATTTTACATGCCATGTGTAGGAACAATGGGAGCTTTAATTAGGGAACTGGGAATCAGAAAAACGATTTTTGTTACACTTCTTACCATAGCTATGGCTTCAGTTTTGGCTTTACTGGCAAGATTTTTATTTTCTATGCTAATGTAAGCTAAGGGGGTTAGTTAAGTATCAGAATTTACGGAGAAATAACAGGGCTTAAAAGAAGTCAGATTAATATTTTAGAGAGACTCTATAGGAAAAAACAGCCAGTAGATTTTATTATTTCTTCAGATTTAGCAAAAACTCTTTGTGCGCTCTCCTTTGAGATAAACAGACAAATAGGACTTTTAATAGACCGATTTGGTAGTATCACCCATGTAATTGTGGGTACAGCCAATTCAATACTTATTCCCGAACTTGATAATTTTCCTATTGGTAAAAAGCCGTTAAGGGGGCTTAGATACATACATACGCATCTTAAAAATGAGCCTCCTGACAGAGAAGACATAGCAGACCTAAGACTTCTAAGATTTGATTTGCTCGCTGTTATTACTCAAAAGGAGGGCATTCCGCAAGACATACACATAGTTCATCTTCTGCCATTTGGAAGTGAGAAGCAGTATGAGATTTTATCTACGAGTTTTCATGATTTGAAATTCAACTTTAAGGACTTCATAAAGTCTCTTGAAGAAGAAATGGACAGAATAAGAGCCATTGATACTTCTGACACAAGGGAAAGGGCTATTTTAATAAGCGTTTCAACCTCACCTAAATATGTTTTACAAGAGCATATGGAAGAATTGGAAGAACTTGCCCAATCTGCTGATGTAGTTGTGCTTGATAAAATTATTCAAAGAGTAAAAGAACTAAATCCAAAATATCTTCTTGGTGAAGGTAAACTGAAGGAATTGATAATTAGGGCAATGGATATAGGTGCCACACTTCTGTTGTTTGACCAAGATCTTACGCCTTCGCAAATGAGAACAATAGCGGAGATGACAGAACTCAAAGTTATAGACCGTAGCCAATTGATTCTTGATATATTTGCAAAGCGTGCTCATTCAATGGAAGGAAAGGTTCAGGTAGAACTTGCCCAACTTCGTTATACTCTGCCAAGATTAACAGGTAAAGGAACTGCCATGTCTCGTCTTGCAGGAGGAATTGGAGGAAGGGGTCCAGGAGAGACAAAACTTGAAATAGACAGAAGAAGAATAAAAGAGAGAATTCATCGGCTTGAGAATGAGCTTAAAAAAATACAGGTTGCCAGACAGCAGAGAAAGAAAAGAAGAAAGGAGCTTGAAATTCCGATTGTATCAATAATAGGATATACAAATGCGGGAAAATCAACACTTCTAAATGCTCTTACCAAAAGTGAAGTTTTTGTTGAAGATAAAATGTTTGCCACTCTTGATACATCATCAAGAAAACTGAAATTTCCAGAAGAAAGGGAACTAATCATCACAGACACAGTCGGCTTTATTAGGGATTTACCAGAAGACCTTGTTGCTGCATTTAAATCAACGTTAGAGGAGTTGGAAGATGCCACCTTACTCATTCATCTTGTGGACATATCAAATCCTCAATTTGAGAATCATATAGAGTCAGTAAAAAATATTCTTAAAGAATTGAACCTTGATAAAAAGCCTGTTATGCTTGTTTTCAACAAAATAGATAAAATCAACCTATCAGACGCTGATGTTATTTGTAAAAGATACAATGCAATAGGAATCTCAGCAAAACAAAAAGAAACGCTTCTTCCTTTGATTGAGGAGCTCAAAAGAAGGCTTTGGGAAGAAAAGGTTTCATACAGCATTCTGCAATAGTTTCTTGCGGTTACTTTCTCCTCTATCAGTCATTGTATGTTATATATATGGACGTTTGAGCTATTCCCTTTTCGTCATCGGATGTTAGATATATGGACATTGCGAGAGATTTTATTTTTGAGGCTACACTTTCTTTTTATGAGATTGCTTCGCCTGCCTGTCGGCAGGCTCGCAATGACCCCTTCCTTTGTCATTGCGAGGCATCCGATAGGATGCCGAAACAATCTTAAAAAAGCGTCATTGCGAGCGAAGCGAAGCAATCTCTTCTATCATTCCATGAGAAAAAAGTGAGATTGCTTCGTCGCTGACGCTCCTTGTAATGACGAGGAGGGAAGCCTGTCCCGAGCCGAAGGTGTGGCGAGCTTTAGCTATGAGATTTGACAATAGCAAAATTTAAGTTTAAAAAAATAAATTTGATTCTTAAAGGGTTAATTGGTTACACTGATAAAATATACAACATCTTAGCACAAAATATTTGTAAGCTTGACAAATTTAGCTCTGTCAATTTAAATAATCAATTATATTTTTAAATGGAGGAGAGATGGGTTTAGAAAATTATAAGTTTCACAAAGAACACACATGGGTAAAAATATCTGGAAAAAGTACAAAAGTCAAAGTTGGAATCACTGATTATGCACAAGAACAATTAGGTGATATTGTTTATATTGAACTTCCTGAAGTTGACACTCATGTAGATGCAGGCTCAGAAATGGCAGAAATTGAATCAACAAAAACTTCATCCCCAGTTATAGCTCCTGTAAGTGGAATAGTTGTTCAAATTAATGAAGAGCTTATTGACCATCCAGAACTTATTAATGAAGACCCTTATGGAAAAGGCTGGATAGCAGTAATAGAAATGGACAATCCTGATGAACTTGATGATTTAATGGACTACGATGAATATGAAGCATATATTGAGGAAGAAAGAGAATGAAATTAATTGTTATTGGAGGTGGTCCTGCAGGATATGTAGCAGCATTGACTGCCAAAAGAGCAGGTGCTGAAGTAACGCTTATTGAAAAAGATGAATTAGGAGGCACATGCCTTAATAAAGGATGTATCCCAACTAAAACTATCATTCATTACCTTGAAACCTTTAACAAATTAAAAGAGCTTAAGCATGGCACTGATAAGCCAAATCTTGATATAACACCTAATTTTTCAGAATTGATGAAAAAAAAAGACTATGTTGTAGAGACCCAGCGAAAGGGTCTCTACATGTTACTGAAACAGTCAGGAGTTAAAATTATCAAAGATGAAGCTGAATTAATCAATCCAAAAACAGTACTCTTAAAAAATTCATCTGAAAAAATCACTGCAGACAATATAATAATTGCAACAGGCTCAAGACCAGCAGAACTTCCAATGCTTAGCTTTGATGGAAAACAAATCCTCTCAAGTGATGATTTATGGAGTATGAAAGAAATACCAAAATCAATAACAATAGTTGGTGCTGGTGCAATTGGTTGTGAATTTGCTTGGATTTTCCATCTTCTTGGAAGCAAGGTAACACTAATAGAACTAATGCCAAGAGTTTTACCAATGGAGGATGAAGAAATTTCTAAAACATTGGAGAGGGCTTTTAAAAAAAGAAAGATAGAATTTTATACAGGCGTAAAAATAGAGGAGTTGAAAAAAACTGATGAAGCAGTTGAAATTCTTCTTTCAAATTCAAAAAAAATTTCTTCAGAAGTTGTTCTTGTCTCAGTTGGAAGGGCTTACAATACTGAATTTTTAAAGAGCTCTGAAATTAAGCTTGGAAAAAAAGGAGAAATTTTAGTTGATGAATATTTAAAAACTAATTTAGAAGGTGTTTATGCTGTTGGAGATGTAAATGGAAAATGGCTACTTGCTCATGTAGCATATAAAGAAGGAGAAATTGCTGCAAAAAATATTCTTGGAGAAAAAGAAATAATGGACTACACCATCATTCTATCAACAATTTTTACTGCCTTGGAAGTCTCCTCAGTAGGACTGAGAGAGAATGGAGCTCTTCAAAAGGGAATAGCTATCAAAAAAGGAACTTTTCCTTACAGAGCAATTGGCAAGGCTCATGCAATTGGTGAAATTGACGGAATTATAAAAGTATTGGCGGAAAAAGACACAGATGTGATAATTGGAGCTCATATAATAGGTGCAAAGGCATCTGAGATTATTCATGAACTTGCCCTTGCAATAAAACTTAAGGCAAAAGCAAAAGATGTTGCAGAACTAATTCATTCCCACCCTACCCTTTCTGAAGGTATTAAGGAAGCATGTGCAGACATTTACGGAGAAGCAATTCATAAAATTTAGTTTTGAGGATTAAAATTTTATGTTGGATTTATTAAAGGTCACAATTGTTTTTCTTTTTATTCTTTTTCTGCTTAGGAAAAAGATAAATGTCGGATACGCAATGCTTGCAGGCTCATTAATGTTTATTGTTTTTTATCCTCATACTTTATATAAAATTCCCAACACCTTTGCAAAAAGCCTAACCTCACATACTTTCTTAAATCTTCTTCTTTCCCTTACATTGATTAAATCCTTTGAATTTTCACTAAGACAGGTAGGCTTAATGCAAA
>JBEPZQ010000057.1:0-1250 GCA_041640755.1 Thermodesulfovibrio sp.
ATCAATTTTTTATTGAAGTCTTTTAAATTTTTCTTACCTATCTCCATAGACTTAAACCTTTATCATTTTTGGACAGTCTCCACCAGATTTGATTTAATTATAAAAAATCTGCAATAAATCTGCAATAAAAATTCTGTTAACTTCATGTAAAATTTTTGTAAAATTTTGCACGCTAAAGTTAAAATTAGAAAAATGAGCTTAAGAGTAAAATTTGCCCTTGTCATGATAATAGCAACAAGCTTACTTCTTCCTATATCTTTTTACATCATTTTGAAAAATCAGGAAAAAATTATTTTTCAGCAGAGTGAAAATGAAGCCAGAGCAGTCACTAAAATGATAATTCTTACAAGACAATGGATAGCTTTGCATGATGGAGTATTTGTAAAAAAGAAGCAAGGAATTGAGCTCAATCCTTATTTAACAAAAGTCGGAATAAATCCTTTGATAAAAGATGAAAAAGGAAATTTTCTGATCTTAAAAAATCCTGCCCTTGCAACCCGTGAGCTTTCAAAGCTTTCAGAATCCTCAGAAGGATGGAGCTTTCGCATAATAGGTCTTACGCCAATAAATCCAAATAATACTCCAGATATTCATGAAGCAAAGGCTTTACAAGCATTGCATGAGACTAAAGAGAGAGAATATAGTATGATTATAAATGATAGAGGAAAAAGATTTTTGAAATACATTTATCCACTTTATGTCAATCAAGAATGTCTTGGATGTCATGGAAAACAAGGTTATTCTATGGGGCAGTTGATTGGTGCACTAAGCATAAATATTCCTGTAGAAAAGACTTTTTTAGCAATGCAGGAAAACAAAAAGAAGTTAATTTACATTTTTCTCATAACCTTTGGTTGTATGACTGCCTTAGTATTTCTTATGGTTAAAACTTTTGTCTCAAATCCTTTAAAGAAAATCAAAAAAACTATTAAAGAATTCAAAGAAGGCAAAATTCCTGCCTATAACCAAATACAAAGTAGAGATGAACTTGAAGAAATATGGCATACTTTTAAAGATATGGCAGAAAAAATTTCTGAATATCATAAGGAACTTCAAAATAAAATAAAAGAAGCTACAAAGGAGCTTGAAACTGCAAATAGAAAACTTTTGGAGTTAAATAAAAGAAAGTCAGATTTTATTGCAAGGCTTGGGGTAAAGATAATATTAGAATTTTATAACAGGGTTGACGAGGTATGGACTGTAAATTCTGCTACAGCAGAAACTCTTAGAGACTATGGATTCAAAAAAGA
>JBEPZQ010000057.1:1260-9435 GCA_041640755.1 Thermodesulfovibrio sp.
TGAAGTGGAGAAATTAATGAAAAAATTAACTTCATGCTTCAAGTCATAAAGAGAAATACAGACAGGCTCATAAGAATGATTAATGATATGCTTGACCTTGAAACAATAGAGAATGGAATAATGGAGTATCATTATTCATGCTTTGATTTATCTGAATTGATTGAAGAGACAGTTTTTGAAATTAAATCTGCAGCAGAAAAATCTGTAAATTTTTTTACAGATGCTGAAAATTTAGCTGTATTCGCTGACAGAGATAAAATAAAGCAGGTGTTGTTGAATCTTTTATCAAATGCAGTTAAATTCAGCCCTGAAAATGGAGAAGTTAAAATCCTGTGCAAAAAACAAAACTCTGAAGCTTTAGTTGAAATATCTGATAAAGGCCAAGGAATTCCTGATGAAATTAAGGATAAAATATTTGATAAATTTTTCAAAGACAAACATCTTGGAGGAACAGGGCTTGGACTCACAATTGCAAAGGCTATAGTTGAAGCTCATGGTGGTTCAATTGGAGTAAGAAGTGATGGGAAAAGTGGAAGTACATTTTATTTTACATTGCCATTGAAAAATGAAAATACTAATTGTTGATGATGATTTGGACATTCTAAAAACTCTTAAGCTTATTTTTGAGCTTTATGGGTTTGAAGTTCTAACTGCTTCATCTTGGGCAGAAGGTGAAAAATTGCTTGAAAGTGTTGATCTCCTTATTCTTGATGTAATGCTTCCCGATGCAGATGGTTTTGAAATTTTAAGAAAACTTAGACAAAAAAAGCCTGCCTTTCCAATAATCATGCTTACAGCAAAGGACAAGCTCTCTGACAAGGTCTTAGGACTTGAATCAGGTGCGGATGACTATGTAGTGAAACCCTTTGAAACTCTTGAGCTTATTGCAAGAGTGAAAGCATGTCTTAGAAGAGCACAAAAATGTTCTCAAGAATCACTTACTGTTGGAGACCTATACATAGATTTTAAACAAAGGATTGTTAAGAAAAAAGAGCAGGAAATATATCTTACTCCAAAGGAATTTGCTATTTTATGTTTTTTATGCTCAAAAATAGGAGAAGTGGTCTCAAAGCATGAGTTAAAAAAGGCATTATGGGATGAGGCTGATATATATGCTTGGAGTAGAACAATTGATGTCCATATAATGCATCTTAGAAAAAAAATTGAAGATGACCCCTCAAATCCGAAATATATTCTTACAGTGCCGAGTGTGGGATATAAGTTTTGTGGATGATAGTTAGAATTAAAATAAAAAATTTGTTAAAATAATTTTAAACTAAATTGCACGATTCTCCAGTGTCATTGCGAGCGTAGCGAAGCAATCTGCCTGCTGGAGATTGCCACGCCCCTTCGGGGCTCGCAATGACGGAGAAGTGGATTGTGAGCATGGTTATAGCAGGCTCGCAATGACAAGAGAATAAAGGTTTTATGTAAAAATTCTATAATTTATGTATAATTAAATCTTAGGAGGGTCATTATGTTTAAGAAATCTCAAGAAGTAGATATTGTAAGGGGCGATGTTCTTTATGATGATGGCACACACAGATTTATTTGGCTTGGATGGGAAGAACACGAGGAAGAAGGACTTGTTCAGGTTAATCAGTATTTAATAGAAAGCAATGGCAAAGGAGTTATACTTGACCCTGGTGGAGTTCATGTCTTTCCAAGAGTTGTTGCAAATGTTGCAAGGTATGTAGACTTAGACAAAATAGAGCATCTTTTCTTTTCCCATCAGGACCCTGATGTCTCCTCAGGAGTGGCTCTTTGGTTAAGTGTTACTAATGCAAAAGTTTATATTTCAAAGTGGTGGGTAAGATTTCTTCCCCATTATGGAATTTTTGATATGAATAAAATAGTACCTATTGATGAAGGTGGAGGAAGAATAAATCTCGCAGGTGGTAATTATCTTGAAATTATTCCTGCCCATTTTTTGCACTCTGTAGCCAATTTTCATGTTTATGACCCTCGTTCAAAAATTCTTTTTACAGGTGATCTTGGTGCTGCAATTTTTCCAAAAGGACAAAGGTATACATATGTTGAAGATTTTGATAGCCATTTAAAGCTTATGGAAGGTTTTCATAGAAGGTATTTAGCATCAAACTCTGTTATAAGAAGGTATCTTGAAAGAGTATCAAAGCTTGATATTGAAATCATTGCGCCACAACACGGAGCAATTATATACAAAAAGGAACATATTCAAAGATTTTTCAACTGGCTCGCTGGTTTAAAATGCGGTGCAGACATAGTTGATGAATTTTACAGATAGGAGGATTTAATTATGTTTTTCAGAAGGAAAAAAATTCAGTCTGACAATAAAAAAATCGTTGATACAAACCTTGCACTTATAAAAACTCTCTCCTCAGGCATCATAAAGTCAAATTTAGTTGGCTCAACAATTTCTAACACAATGGGATTAATTGATTCTAATTTTTCAAGAATAAGGGATGATGTCTCATCTATTGCAACATCTATGGAAGAAATTGATATGACAATACGGGATATGTCTCAAAGTGTTAGTTCTATAAATGAAGAAGTGCAAGCAATGGTAAAACAGAATGATATGATGAATCAAGAATTAGAACAAAGGGTGAGAGACATTGAATCTCATAATAGAAAAATCATTGAAGTAGTTGAAAATATAAAGGACCTCGGTCATGCAACAGAAAATATAGGCAACATAGTAATATCCATTTCAGATGTTGCTGATCAGACAAATCTCCTTGCCCTTAATGCCTCAATTGAAGCAGCAAGGGTTGGAGAAGCAGGAAGAGGTTTTGCAGTGGTTGCAGATGAAATAAGAAAACTTTCTCAAAAAACAGAGGCATTGACAAAAGACATTGGAAAAATACTCGGAAATCTTAGAGACAGAGTTAGTTCAGCAGTTGGAGAAGTTGAGAAAATTAGAGAGCTTTTTTTAAGCATTGAAGAGGATATGAAAAATATAAGGCAAGCATTTGAAAAGACAAAAACCATGTCCGATAAAGTTGGAGATGCTGTTAACACCCTTTCAACAGCCATTGAAGAGCAAAGTCAGGTTCTCACTGATGTCTCCAAACGAATTACAAACACCGCCTCTATGCTTAATGAAACATATAAAGTTTTCTCAACTGTAATAAAGGTTAATGACGAGATTTCAAAGTTGACCAAGTTTTAGTTTTTTGGATATAGTGAAGTTATGCCTGATTCGCTAATACTAAAGCTGTGCCATCATGTTAAAGAAACAGATGAAATAGGCTTTTGGGAAAAAATTGCAAAGAAAATTTCCCTGATAATTGAACAACCTGTTGAAATTGAATTTTTAAAAGGCTTATCAGAAGAAATTTTCAATGAAAATCTTGCCTCAGTTTATTATACTAATCCTGATGATACCATAAGTCTCATCAATAAAAATTATATAGTTTTGGGAAAATTAAAGGGATCAAAGGAGAGTCTTTGTGCAATAAAATCAAAAAATTATAATCCCGATAAAGAAAAAATCAAAGTGGCTATCATAAAAAAGAGATATTTCTATCTTCCACTTTTGTTTTTCGGGAAAGATTACAAAAAATTTCAGATACATCCAGTAAGTTCTTACACTGAAGCCATATCCCTTTTAAAGCAGGGAGAAGTAGATATAGCTTTTGTATATACAGAATTGGGAAAAATTTTTTACGAAGAAAACTTAGATTTTTCTACAGATTTTTGCTTTAGTATTCCTCATTATATAGTTATTCATCCTTCATTTGTAAATTTCAAAGAAAAACTTCTCTCAATTGAGGAGTTTGAGCCTGTGCATCCTGATGAAATAAAGCATTTGAATTTTTTATATATACAGCTCAACAACATGTTGAATGAGTGGAGTAATCATGATATTGCACAGGCTTTGATTTTATCGCCAAATATAGGAGTTATTGTCTATCAGGACAAAATCGTTTTTGCAAATAATTATGCATTGAAAATGTTGGAATATGCTGAGGATGAATTTTACAAATTGAAACATACAGACTTTGTTCTTCCCAAATATAGAGAAGAATTACAAAAAGTTGTAGAACGACGACTTAAGGGAGAAAAGTTTCAAAGAATATACGAAATAGAATTTTTAAAAAAGGATAGCTCAACAATTTGGGTCAATTGTCTTACGGATACTATACTTTTTAGAGGATTCCCTTCTGGACTTATCCTTTTCTATGATATTACAAAGCAAAAAAGAGAGCAAGGATTTAGAGAACTTCTTCAATTAATCAATAAAGTAATAACTACCGCTTTGACTGAAGAAGAGATTTATGAAAGAGTTTGTAAAGATATTGTAGAGAAACTGAATTTTAAATGTGCTACGATTTTGCAATTTAAGAATGAAAATTTAGAAATTTTAAAAAGTTATTACTCAGGCGACTGCAATAATAACTGCAATAATATAATAAACATTTTGAATGAAATTGTTGGACTTTTTAAGGATAAAATCCTGTCTTCAGAGATAATTGTTTTTCAGAATTTAAAAAATGAAAAAATATCTTTTTCGTCTGATTTGGTCAAAAATGGTCTTTTTTCTGCCTGTATTGTTCCAATCAAGAAAAATAAAAAAGTGGTTTCAGCATTATTTGTTTTTTCTGAAAATCCAGATACTTTTGCTGAATTTCTCTTGGAAGTATTAAAAGAAATACAGCATGACATCTCTTTTGCCCTTGACAGAGTTGAAAAAATCAAGGAAGACATAATTATCGGAGAAGCATTAAGAAATTCAGATACTTGGATTTTAGTTACGGATGAAAATGGGAAAATTATTTATGTAAATGAAGCAGTAGAAAAAATAAGCGGATACAAAAGAGAAGAACTTATAGGGAAAAATCCAGGAATATTCAAATCAGGCTTAAATCCTCCTGAATTTTATAAAGAAATGTGGGATACAATACTTTCGGGTAAAATTTTTCATTCCATAACTCCAAACAGAAAAAAGAGCGGAGAAATATTTCATGTTGACTTAAAAATCATACCTGTAAAGCTTCCTGGAAACATAACAAGATTTATTGCTGTTGCAAAGGATATAACAGAAAAAATGGAACTCTCTGAAAGACTGCAACATATGCAAAATTACGATGCCCTCACCGGACTTTTAAATCTTAATGGATTTATAAGAGCTGTAACAGAAAAAATTAATACTCAAACATCCTTAGGAGCATTTTGCTTAATAGACATTTATGATATGACAAGCATAAATAAACTCTATGGATTAAGTGCAGGCGATTTGCTTTTAAAAGAAATTTCTCAAAAAATTAAAGAACTTTTTAAAGAATCTACAGCGATTGCAAGACTTCATGCTGATACCTTTGGAATTTATGTAGTTTGTGAGACTTCAGCTGATATATATCAAATTTACTCCAAACTAAACGAATTAAATGAGCAAAAATATATGATAGATGATAAAATGATTCCTGTTAACATAAATGCCTCTTTAGTAATTTATCCAAAAGATGGAAAAAGTTTTAAGGAACTATATGAGAAAGCAGATATTACTGTTACAAAAGCAAAACGCGATGGAAGCGGTATTGTAAGGTTTTACTCTGAAGAAATTGAAAAAAATATAGAAAGCCAATGGAATACCTTTACACTCGTTAAAAATGCAATAGAGAAGAATCTTTTTAAGTTTTATTATCAACCATACTACAGTGCAGATTCATTAAACATAGAGGGTTTTGAAGCTTTGGTGAGAATTGTTGATGAAGATGGAAAACTTTACACTCCAAATATGTTTATAGATTATCTTGAAAGCAGTCACTATTTGGAGGCTTTTGAAAGATGGGCAATTAATGAAGTAATAGAAAAAATAACAAAGTGGGGAAAAAGCATATCTATCAATATTTCTGGTAAAATACTTGTAAATCCTGCTTTTGTATTGATGATTTCAGCATTGTCTGAAAAAGTAAGACAAAAACTTACCATAGAGATTACTGAAAGAATATTAATCAAAGAGCCTGAACAGGCAACAGTTACTTTGCTTGACATAAAAAATATTGACTTTCCACCAAAAATCGCACTTGATGATTTTGGAACAGGTTATTCTTCTTTGAATTATCTGAAAGATTTACCTATGGACATAATTAAAATTGACAGAGCCTTTGTAAAAGATTTAACAACAAACAGTAAAAATCTTGCCATAACTCAAACGATTATATATCTGGCAAAAAAGTTAGGAATGAAAGTATTAGCTGAGGGCATAGAAACTGAACCGCAGTATAATCTCGTCAAAGAATTAGGATGTGACTTTGTGCAAGGATTTCTTTTCAGTAAACCATTGCCAGAGGAAGAAATTGATAGGATAATTAAACAAAATTAAACTATATTTTCTCCAAAACAAAAGCCATCATGGTTTCAATGAATTTATCAAAGGTATTCAGAGCTTGACTTGAGACGAATCAGCTCTTTTTCGGCATTGCGAGGTATCTCCCTTAATCTCTGAAAGTATTCTCATTGCGAGGGCATCGCCATGCCTTCGGCTCGCGACAGGCTCATGCCCGAAGCAGTCTTGTCTTTTCACTTCTTGCGAAAAGATCTCTTTGCACGAAGTCGCGATGAATGAAACAATTTTCCATTAATCATTCACTATGCATCTCCCACAATTCACCAATTAGAGACTGCTTCGCATAGAGGAAAGGCTCGCAGTGACGAGTGTCTATCGCTATTTTTCGGGATTTCTACCAGATGTTGCAATAAAACAAGTAAAATTTTTAAAATATAATATCATGCGCCTGTAGCTCAGTCGGATAGAGCAACTGCCTTCTAAGCAGTGGGCCGGGGGTTCGAATCCCTCCAGGCGCGTTGGCGGATGTAGCTCAACGGTTAGAGCACTGGACTGTGGCTCCAGGTGCTGCGGGTTCGAGTCCCGTCATCCGCCCTTAACTTTCTCTGTCTGTCATTCCTTAGCGTGAAAATTTCGTGAAAATTAAAAAACTTTATCAATAGCTTTTCTTAAGCTTTCCACTGAATGGTGAGAGTATTTTGTGTTTAGTAGATAGCGTTTTATACCCTAAAAGCTTAGCAACAGTGTAAAGGTCTACTCTTTGTTGAACCAATCGGATTGCAGGTTGTGAAATCAGAATCCTTAATCCCTGCTCTTTGCAAGCATTAGAAAAGGCTCTAAAGACATTATGTCTATAAATTGGCTTGCCTTTACTGGTAGAGAAAACATAAAAAATAGTTAATAGTCTTTTTTCTCTGTATTTCCGACCATATCACTTAATTTTTGTAACTCATTTAAAAATAAACATTATTATTTTTAAAATCCTCATTTTTTGTATAACAACTTTTCTGTGAAGAGAATTTGAAGGAAATGTTTATATGAAAAAGTCTTCTATTGCAGTAAGATTTTCTGGAATTTTTGCCTTGAGTTTCCTCATCATAATCTTCTGTAATTCACTGAGTGACCTGCTCACATAAATAAAAGCGAAATCCATGCTAACCCTAAAAGAGTCTATCGTATTTATAAAATTCTTAGACTTCAGAGGCAGAAACCTCATAAAAACAAAAAGAGAATTATAGTAAAGAAGCCTCTCACAGAGCCTATATTTTGTAATCATGTCTGGACTATAGATTTCATGTTTGATGCTCTTGAAGACGGCAGGCGCATTAAAATCATGACGATTTATGAGCTACTGAGCAGGTCTTCTTTGTGTATTGAAGTAGGTTTTAGCATTTCCGCTAAGGTGGTTATAGAGGTCCTTATAGCAGTCTTGGAGGAAAATCGCCCTACAAGGTTTATAGGAATGGTTCGTAAATATTTTGTTACAAAGTTTGGGTGCACTATTTTTATAAAAAAGTTCGTATTTATAATTTTCCAAAAAAGGGCATATCAAAGCTTTATCTCTTCCCTATAACTGGCATATGCCAATTCTTCTAATTCCTCCTCCATCTTCTGTATTGTTTCCTCTGCATTTTTTATGAGCTTGTTATAATTTTCTATTACTGTATCTACCATTATCGGTTCATATGTTAATGCTTCTCTTTCACTCTTAAAAAGATTAAGATTTATATGCATCTTCTCAAGGTAAGTTAATAGTATCTTAATCCTATGCTGGAGTTCTGCCGATGGCTTAAATAATCTTATCTCTTCGCAAATCTCCACACTCTCAGCTATCACTGCAGAGTCTATTTTGTCTGTCTTCGCTCTATTAAACTTTGCATCCGCAAGTTTCTTTGTCTGCA
>JBEPZQ010000058.1:0-9415 GCA_041640755.1 Thermodesulfovibrio sp.
CGGAGTTTATCTTAGGCATATACCAACAGGAATTGAAATCAAATGCACTAAAGAACGTTCTCAGGGATTAAATAGATTTTTCGCAAGAAGATTACTCGTTGAAAAAATCAGAGAATTTTACGGCTTGCCTACTGAAAGAACAAAGGAAATAGAAAAGGCAAGAAAGCGAAAACAAAGAAGTAAAAGGCGAAATAAAGAAAAGGGAGAGGAAAAACCTTCCTCTCCCTTATTTGATTAAATTTTCTTAAGTCTATTTTACTACAACTATTTTGCTACAAGCCTTGTTGCAAGCTGAATTCTTGTTGTTGCTCTTACAAGGGCTGCTTGCGCTCTTTCTACATCAATATCCTGTTCTCCTGCCTGTGCTCTGCGAAGTCTTTCTTCAGCCCTCGCCAATGCAGCCTTTGCTCTTTCAACATCAATTTCCTCTATTCTTTCAGCACTTCCAACCAAAACAAGCACCCTATCATTTAATACTTCGCAATACCCGCGATTGATAAATACATAATGCGTTTGTCCATCTTTTTTGTATGATAGGGAGCCAATTCTAAGGGCAGTCATAAACGCACAGTGCCCGGGAAATACTCCAAAATCACCCTCTGCTCCTGTTGCATAAACCTCATCAACTTCTTCGTTTATTAATTCTCCATATGGAGTTATGACTTCTAACTTCAACTTATTCTCCATTCCTCACTCCTTTAATTAGACCTGTCTTGTATAGCCAAGCTTCTTAGCCTTCTCCTCCACCTCTTCTATTGGTCCAACCATGTAAAATGCCTGCTCTGGCAGGTCGTCATATTTACCATCAAGGATTGCCTTAAAGCCCTTAATTGTCTCATCAAGCTTGACATATTTACCTGGAGTTCCTGTAAATGTTTCTGCAACATGGAATGGCTGGCTAAGGAATCTCTGAAGTTTTCTTGCCCTTGCAACTGTTAATTTATCATCTTCAGAAAGTTCCTCTATACCAAGAATTGCAATGATATCCTGCAATTCTTTGTATCTCTGGAGAACTGCCTGAACTCCACGGGCAACCTGATAGTGCTCATCTCCAATTATTCTTGGATCAAGGATTCGGCTTGTTGAGTCAAGAGGGTCAACTGCAGGATAGATTCCAAGCTCTGCAATCTGACGGGAGAGAACGACAGTTCCATCAAGGTGAGCAAAAACTGCTGCAACTGCAGGGTCTGTCAAGTCGTCTGCAGGAACATAAATTGCCTGCATGGATGTAATGGAGCCTTTGGCAGTTGTTGTAATTCTTTCCTGCAAAGCACCCATCTCTGTTGAAAGTGTTGGCTGATAACCGACTGCGGAAGGCATTCTTCCAAGAAGTGCGGAAACCTCAGAACCAGCAAGTGTATATCTGAATATGTTATCAATAAAGATAAGAACATCCTGTCCCTGATCTCTGAAGTACTCGGCAACTGTCAATGCTGAAAGAGCTACTCTTGCTCTAACTCCAGGTGGCTCGTTCATCTGTCCGTAAACAAGCGCAACCTGGGGTAAAACTCCAGAATGCTTCATCTCAAGATATAAGTCATTTCCTTCACGGGTTCTTTCTCCAACTCCTGCAAAGACCGAAACTCCACCATGCTTCATTGCAATATTGTGAATCATCTCCATAATAATAACTGTCTTTCCAACTCCTGCACCACCGAACATTCCCATTTTACCGCCTCTGACAAATGGAACAAGAAGGTCAAAGACTTTAACACCTGTCTCAAACTGTTGTGTTGTTGGAGACTGGTCTGTAAACTCGGGAGCTGTTCTATGTATAGGATATTTTTCTTGTGCCTGAATTGGTCCCTGTTCATCAACAGGCTCGCCTAAGACATTAATAATCCTGCCAAGAACAGGTTTACCAACTGGAATTGAAATTGGTGCTCCAGTGTCAACAACCTTCATTCCTCTAACTAAACCATCTGTTGAACCCATTGCAATTGTTCTTACTCTTTTTTCTCCAAGATGCATGGCAACTTCAAGAGTAAGGTGAATCTCTGGAATTCCTTTAGCTGGATCGCCAGGTTCATCTATTCTTAACGCATTCAGAACCTCTGGCAGCTTTTCTTCAAACTCACAGTCAACGACTGTTCCGATAACCTGTACTATTTTACCAACGTTCATAAGTTAAAACCTCCTTTATTCTTTATTAAAATTACCCTTCACTCTGTTTTAAAGCCTCAACGCCGCCGACAATATCCATCAACTCAGTTGTAATAGATGCTTGTCTTACCTTATTAGCAATCAATGTTGTCTTTCTAATCAACTCTTCGCAGTTCTTGGTAGCATTATCCATAGCTGTCATTCTTGCTGCTTCCTCTGCTGCTTGGGATTCTAAAAGGGCTCTGTAAATCTGAATTTCAATGTATATTGGAAGCAGCATTTCAAAGAGCTCTGGAGCTCTTGGCTCGTATGTGAACGGAATAAATGCAGGCTGCTCAGAAGGCTCTGCATCTATTTTTCCAATTGGTAGTAATTTGTTAATCACAACTCTTTGAGCTATAACTGACTTGAATTCATTAAAAATAACAACCACTTCATCAACAGCCTCTGACACATAATCATTTATGAGTTCTTGAGTAATCATCTGGGCATGGGAATACTGAAGCTTTCCAGAAATTCCAGTCCAAACATTTTTAAGGGCAAAGTCTCTTCTCTTAAAGTAATCTCTTGCCTTCCTTCCAACTACAGAAAGGACAATATTTAGTCCTTGCTCTTTGAGTCTGTTTATTTCTTTATGGGCTGCCCTTAATAAATTTGTATTAAAGGCACCACAAAGCCCCTTGTCAGAGGTGATGACAAGAATTTCTACAGTTTTAATTGGTCTTCTTAACAGTATTGGAGGTACATCACCCCTCATTTCTGCAGCTCCTGCAAGATCTGCAAGAACCTGCTGCATCTTTGTTGCGTAGGGTCTGTACCTTAGCATACTGTCTTGAACTTTGCGAAGTTTAGCCGCTGCCACCATTTTCATGGCAGAGGTGATCTTTTTTGTTCCCTGTATTGCCTTTATCTTCTTTCTTATATCTCTTAATGATGGCATTTAACAGCTCCTACCTTGGAATTTTTATTAATTAAGGCTGGAATGTCTTTTTAAATTCTAATATAGCATCGGTTATCTTCTGTTTAAGGGTATCATCAAGCTCTTTCTTCTCCCTTATTTCTTTTCTCAGGTCTTCCTTCTGGCTTCTGATGAAGCTTAAGAAGCCCTTTTCAAATGGCTTAATTGCTGATAATGGATACTCATCAAGATGTCCCTGAGTACCAGCAAATATAAGCATTACCTGATCCTCAACAGGCATTGGTTCATATTGATCCTGTTTGAGGAGCTCAACCATTCTCTGTCCTCTTTCAAGCAATGCTCTTGTAGCTTTATCCAAATCTGCTGCAAACTGAGCAAATGCAGCAAGCTCTCTGTACTGTGCAAGGTCAAGTCTTAACATTCCTGCAACCTGCTTCATTGCCTTAATCTGGGCTGCACCACCGACACGGCTGACTGAAAGACCGACATTAATAGCTGGACGAACACCAGCATAGAAAAGCTCTGGCTCAAGGTATATCTGTCCGTCTGTAATTGAGATGACGTTTGTTGGAATATAACCTGAGACGTCACCTGCCTGTGTTTCAATAACTGGTAATGCTGTAAGAGAACCACCGCCTTCTGCATCAGAAAGTTTTGCTGCTCTTTCAAGCAATCTTGAGTGTAGATAGAAGACATCGCCTGGGTATGCTTCTCTTCCTGGAGGACGTCTCAAAATCAAGGAAACTTGTCTATATGCATAAGCTTGTTTTGTTAAGTCGTCATAGCAAACAAGTGCATGCATACCTTTGTCTCTGAAGTATTCACCCATTGCACAGCCAACATATGGTGCAAGATACTGCATGGATGCAGGCTCAGAAGCTGTTGCTGCAACAACTATTGTATAGTCCATAGCACCGTATTTTCTCAATGTCTCAACAACTTGAACTACACTCTGCCTTCTCTGTCCGCATGCAACGTATATACAAATACAATTCTGACCCTTTTGGTTAATTATTGTGTCAAGCAAGATAGCTGTTTTTCCTGTCTGACGGTCGCCAATGATGAGCTCTCTCTGTCCTCTACCTATTGGAATCATTGCATCAACTGCTTTAATTCCTGTCTGGAGAGGCTCTTTAACTGGTTGACGTTTAATAATTCCCGGTGCAATAACATCAACTTTTCTGAAGTTTTTCGCATTGATTGGTCCTTTGCCATCAATTGGCATACCGATGGCATTAACTACTCTACCAATGAGCTCCTCGCCAACAGGTGTTTCCATAACCCTGCCTGTTCTCTTAACAATATCACCCTCTTTTACAAGTCTGTCATCACCGAAGAGGATTGCACCGACATTGTCCTCTTCAAGGTTAAGAGCCATTCCATAAACACCATTTGGGAGCTCAAGCATCTCTGATGCCATACAATTGTCCAATCCATAAATTCTTGCAACTCCGTCACCAACTGATGTAACAATTCCTACCTCGCTGACATCAGCCTTTTTCTCAAAGTCTGCAATCTGCTTCTTAAGGTACTCACTAATTTCTTCCATCTTAAGTTCCATAGTTTCTCACCCCTTTATAAGCTTATCTCTTAAAAGACCCAACTGGCCTTTTATGCTTAAATCATACATTGTGCTTCCAACCTTAACCCTAATTCCACCTATCAATGATGAATCAGTCTCATATTGCAATTCAACTTCTCTTCCTGTAATTGCTTTGAGAGTCTCTACTATCTTTTGCTTCATGCTATCAGGAAGCGCTACTGCAGAAGTGACGACACCCTTAACCTTTTTCTTTGCTTCCAGATAAAGGGCATTAATATACCTAACAATTTCTCCCAGACCAACTAATACACCTTCAACACTAAGGAAGCTTAAGAATTTTTTCACTTCCTCAGGAAGTCCAAATTTTTCGCAAAGATAGGCAATAACGCCTACCCTCTCCTCATCCTTGAATGAAGGAGATGTAAGCATGTTTCTAAATTGCCTTTCTTTCTGCATGAGAATTGAGATTGTTTCAAGCTTTACTACAATTTCTGGAACCTGGTCAAGATTTACCAGGCTTAAAAATTGTTTTGCATACTTTTTTGCCTTAGCTCCTCTTACCTTTCTCAATTTTTCCGCCCCTCTATTATTTTTATTGCTTCCTGAAGAAGCTTTTCCTGCTCCTCAGGAGTAATTTTCTCTTTTAATTTCTGCTCGCTCAATTGAACTGCAAGCTCAGCAGCCTCAACCCTAAGAGCATCCTTTGCCATCTTCACTTCAAATTCTATATTTGTCTTTGCCTGCTCTAATATTTTCTGCTTCATGCTTTCTGTTTCCTGAATTATCCTCTGTTTTTCCTGCTCTCCAATGTTTTTCGCAGAGCTTATTATATCCTCAACCTCTTTATCCTTTAATTTAAGCCTCTCTTCTACCTCTTGAAGTGCCTTTTGAGCAAGCTCTTTTGCTTCTTGAGATTCTTTAATGCTCTTCTCAATCAACTCTTTTCTTTGGGCAAGATAATTTTTAATTGGCTTTCCAAGAAATTTAACAAGGATAAAAACCAATATAGCAAAGTTAATTGTTTTAAAAGCCCAATCTTTTAAATCTCCTCCGGCGTGTTCACCACCCTCAGCTGCGAATGATGAAACTGCGGAAACTGCAAGAATTGCTAAAATTGTAATAATCAACCTTTTCATATAACCTCCATTATGCCTTTACGAGTTTATTGACAATCTCTTCAGACAGTCTTTCTACCTCTTGTCTTAAGGCTGCTCTTACCTTCTCTGTCTCAGATTTAATTTCTGCCCTTGCCTTTTCAATCATCTGAACAGCTTCCTTTTCAGTAGCTGATAAAACTTCTTTCTGGTAATTGAGAGCTTCTTCCCTAAGAGCATCAATGATTTGCTTTGCCTGAGCCTTTGCATTTGCCAAATCTGCATTCATCTGAGCAAGAGCCTTTTCCTTTTTCTCAATCATAGCTTGAGCTTCTTCCATTGCACCCTTGGTCATCTGCTCTCTCTGCCTGAAAAGCTCCATCATTGGTTTGAAGAGGATAGCATTAAGGATAAACATTAAAATGAAGAATTGAACCATTAAAACAAAAAACCAATTGTTAAACTCTAACATAGCCCACCTTCTTTCTGTTAGATTTTTTTACTGCAATTAAAACAACTGCATGAAAAGATACCATATACAGCTTTTTTTGTCAAGAAAAATTCAATTTTAAATTTTTATAACTCCATTAAAAATTGCTTATAAATCTCTGTGAATCAATATTGGATTAAGCGATAATCCCTTTATAAAATTTGCTATTTCCTCTGCTAAAACCACTGACCTGTGCTTCCCACCTGTGCATCCAATTGCGATTGTGATGTATGCCCTTCCTTCCCTCTTGTACCCCTCTAATGCGAATTTTAAAAAACCAAAAACATGATCCAAAAACTCCTTTGTTTCCTTTTGCTTCAATACAAAATCTTTAACTGGCTCTTCCTTGCCTGTTAGCGGTGACAAAGACGGGATAAAATAAGGATTTGGAAGAAATCTTGCATCAAAGACAAGGTCAGCATTTGAAGGAATTCCTTTTTTAAAGCCAAAGGAGATAATTGTTATAGTCGGCTGTTTTATCTGCCCTCCAAAGATTGAAGAAATATAAAATTTTAATTCGTGGGGATTAAAATTTGATGTATCCACTATCCTGTCTGAAAAACTTCTGATTGAAGACAGAGATTTTCTCTCCTCTTTAATCGCATCCTGAAGATTTTCATAAAGTGAATAAAGAGGATGAGGTCTTCTCGTTTCTTTGTATCTTCTTAAAATAGTTTCATCATCGGCTTCAAGAAATAAAACCTCAGTAATATAATCTTCTTTTATTTTCTCAATAATAGTAACAGCTGTCTTAAGAAACTTGTAAGCCCTGATATCTACTGCGATTGCTATTTTTTCAAAGTCTCCATGCTTGTTTAAAATTTCAAGAAATTCTGGCACCGCAGGAGGCGGTAGGTTGTCTATGCAGAAAAAACCCATATCTTCAAGGGTTCGCAAAGTTACAGTCTTCCCTGCTCCAGAAAGTCCCGTTACTATTACTATTTTAGGTTTTTCTTTCAAGGTATTATGCTGATTTATTTTGCCGGCTCAATCAAACCATAATTGCCATCTTTTCTTCTGTAAACTACATTGACATCACCTGAGAAGGAGTTAACAAACATGAAGAAGTCCTTATCCAGAAGCTCCATTTGATCCACTGCCTCTTCAGGAGTCATAGGTCTTAATTCAAATTTTTTGTATTTGACGATTCTTTTTGCTGCCTCAACACCTGCCTCAGAGCCATAACTCTTGTTAGCAGCTTTTTTATTTTTATCCTGAACCTTTTCTTTGTACTTAAGAATCTGCTTTTCAAGTTTCTCAACTACCTGATCAACAGCTGAATAGAGGTCTTCTGTTTTTCCTTCTGCTTGAATCAAATGTCCATTAACCTTTAAAAGAACATCTATCTTATGCGTAAACTTTTCAATACCAACAGTAACAATGATTTCACTCAATTCACTTAAAAATTTTTCAAACTTCTTTAACCTCTTTTCAACATACTGTCTCAAAGCATCAGTAACTTCAATGTTTTTTCCTCTGATAGTGATTTTCATTTTTCATCCTCCTTAATATTGTTTTGTTTTTCTTAAAGCCTTTGGCGGTATTTTAAGCTCTTCTCTGTATTTTGCCACCGTTCTTCTTGCAATGTTTATCCCCTGACTTTTCAATATCTCTGCAATTTCCTTATCGCACAATGGTTTTTCAGGGTTTTCTGAGGCAATAATCTGTTGTATCATTTCTTTAACATGAGTTGTTGCAACATTACCATCTGCTGATGATAAGGATTTGCTGAAGAAAAATTTAAAGCTAAACATCCCGTGTTCACAACAAAGATATTTGTTGGATGTTACCCTACTTATTGTGCTTTCATGTAATCCCACCTCATTCACAACATCTCTTAGAGTTAAGGGCTTCAAAAAACTTACACCTTTATCAAAAAACTCCCTCTGAAACTTAACAATGCTCTCTGTAACCCTATAAATTGTTTTGTTTCTTTGTTCAATACTGCGTAAAAGCTCAACAGCGTTTTTGAATTTCTCTTTCAGATACTCCTTTTCAGCTCCATTGAGATTTTTTGCTTCTATAAGCTCTTTGTAAATTTTGTTAAGCCTTAATTTGGGAATTCCCTCGTCATTCAAAATTATTTGATATTCATCGTCAATCTTTTGAACATAAACATCTGGCACAGGAGTTTTTACAATTATATTTGAAAAGTTTCTACCTGGTCTTGGTTCAAGTTTTTCTATTATTTTGACAGCTTCTATTACTTCCTGCAGAGGAATATTAAACTTTTTTGCTATTTTTTCATATTTTTTCTTTTGAATATCCTCAAGATGCTCTTCAATTATTGTTTGAAGCAGGGTATTTGCTAACCCAAGAGACTTTATCTGTAAAATAAGGCACTCTTTTAAATCTCTTGCACCTACTCCTGCAGGGTCAAAATCTTGAACCAGCCCAATTGCCTCTTTGACTTTTTCTAAATCTCTGCCTGTAAGGTCAGCTATTTCTTCTTCTGAAGCTTTAAGATATCCGTCTTCGTCAATATTCCCTATAACTACCTCTGCAATTTCCCTTATTTCATCTGATGCTTTACTTAAACGCAACTGCCAGAGAAGATGTTCCGAGAGATCTGAAGAACTCGAGTAAAAAAGTTCAAAGGATGGCTTCTCCTGTATGCCTAAATTAAAATAGCCAAGGTCTCTTCCATCATCTACTCTCTCGGTAAAATACTCATCAATTAATATTTTGCTTATATTCTCAATTAAAGGAACCTCTTCTGTTTCCTCTTCGGTTGACTCTAATTCCTGCTCAGGTAAAGTTTCCTCTTCTACCTCAAGCATTGGATTCTCCATTAATTCAAGCTGAATATACTGATTAAGTTCAAGCTGTGGTAACTGTAATAATTTAAGTTGAAGTTGTAGTTGGGGGGTAAGGGCAAGTTTTTGTGTTAATCTTAGCTCTGCTCTTTGTTCAAGTGCCATTATAACCTAAACTCCTCTCCTAAGTAAGCCTCTCTCACAGAAGGATCATTAATTAAAGTATCTGGAGTACCCTCCGCAAGTAAACTACCACTGTGAATTATAAAGGCTCTATCAGTGATTGAAAGCGTCTCTCTCACATTGTGGTCAGTAATTATTACGCCTATACCTTTGTCCTTAAGCTGCTTTATTGTTTTTTTTAAATCAACAACACTAAGAGGATCAATTCCAGCAAAAGGTTCATCAAAAAGCATAAAAATCGGCTTAAGAGCAATAGCTCTTGCAATCTCTGCCCTTCTTCTTTCACCACCTGAAAGTTTATAACCCTCTCTATCTGCAAATTCCGTT
>JBEPZQ010000059.1:0-9413 GCA_041640755.1 Thermodesulfovibrio sp.
ATTAGACATTTTCCAAATTTTTGTTTTATTGTTCATTTCTCTTCTATTTCATATACAGTCCTTTTTTCCATGAATAGATGATACAACAAAATAGAGATAAAAATCCAAGAATTGCTACAATCATTTGAAAATAAGATATTTTTTCTTTCACAGCTATCCATTATCTGTCATTGCAAGGAGCGAAGCGACTAAGTAACCTATAAACATTCGTAAAACTTAAGGCGTGAGACGTAAAAGGCAAAAGACGAGATTGCTTCGCAGTCCTTTGGCTCGCAATGACAGGTGTATCAAGGAAGAGAGATTGCCACGCCTACCTGTCGGCAGGCTCGCAATGACGGAAAAAATTAATCGGCAGGCTCGCAATGAAAGGTCCCTCACCGTCATTGTGAGGGACGAAGTCCCGAAGCAATCTCCACTACCCCGTCATTGCGAGCGAAGCGAAGCAATCTCGCCTTTTATGCCCTTCAATGAGTGTTTGCCACGCCTCACCTTCTTCGGGACACCCAATGACCTTCTCGTGCGTCATTACGACTCCCAGCTAAGCGAAAAGGAAGCAAACTCTCTTTTATGAGACTGAATAGCCTTACCTTCGGTGTACTCGCAATGAAAGGCTAACAAAATTTCCTATAAAAAATCTCTCAATTTTGGTATGAAGCAAAAGATAGATAAAAACTAACATTCTTAATTATAAAGCATAAGGTTTTAGATCAAGCACAGGAGTGCCATCAAACATATCAATTCTTTTTACTTTTATCACATTATCATTAACTTCTATCACATCAAGCACTGAAAGTCCTATTGGATTTGGTCTATGAGGAGAGCAAATGCTAAAAACTCCTCTCTCCTCATCAAGATGAGGTGGCTTCTGAATTAGCTTTTCAGGAGTAAATGGTGGTGATTTATGAAACACAAAAATTACAACAATTTTATCTCCCGGCTTAGTGTCTCTCAGTCCAAGCTTATACTCAGGGTCAACAACAATCTCTCCTTCAACATCAGAAATACTCCAATGCCTCGGCACTGTCTCTGCCTTTGTCCTTATGTAACCAATTGGTTTAAAAATAAACTGCATAATGTTATTTTTTATAAAAACTTACAATTTGAGCAAGAGTGTCTGATTTAATTTCATCAATTAAAAAATATCTCGCATTAAGCCATTCCGCAATTTTAAATGCCAAATCCATTTTTATAAAACTGTTCTTCTTTTCAGTGTCAATGACAATAAAATCTGTAGCTGGCATATCCCTAAGCATAAAACAAATACTTTGAATTTCTTCAAACAGAGGTTTTCCAGTTAAAGAAACATTTACCTTTCCATCTGTTAAAAGTAAAATCAAAAATCTCATTTCCGGATGTTTAAAATGCAAGTTTTTCACAAGTTTGTATGCTTCCATAAGTCCTGCTGCAAGAGGGGTTTTACCACCAGTTGGAATTTCCTTAAGTTTTTTAATGGCAAGTTCAGTTGAAGATGTAGGAGGAAGAACTACTTCAGCTTTGTCTTTTCTAAAACCTATCATTGAAACCTTATCTCTCTTTTGATAGCAATCCATAAGAAGTGATAAAATTGCTCCCTTAGCTACAGTCATTCTTTGCTGAGCTCCCATAGAACCTGAGCCATCAACAACAAAAATTACAGTATGGCTCATTTTTCTTTCTTTTTCTTTGTATCTTAAATCTTCATCAAGAATAATTAAAGAATCCTTCATACCCCTTAATCTTTGAAAAGGTGCAGATGCCCTTATTGTTGCATCAATGGCTATTTCTTGCCTTTTCTGAATAAGGCTTCTTATATATCTTCCACCTCTTCCTTTTGCTTTTGTCTTTGTCCTTCTTCCAGTTACAGTTCTTATTAGTCTATCTTTTCTTAAAATCAGTCTTTTTACTTTAAATGGTTCTCCAACTGGAAAAATTTCTTCCTTTTCAGAAGATGGGATCTCTTGAGATTTAGCATTTTCAAAATCTTCATTTTTTATAGGAGAAGTTTTCTGCTCTTTCTTTTCTTTATTTTCATCTGAATTGGTATTAGAAGATTCATGGCTATGTTCTTGCTCCTCAGAAGGAGGTTCAATAAATCTTCTTCTGTGATTTAATACAAAAGGCGCAACCACCTTAACATGCTCTTCCGTGACTATTGTTTCACCTTTGTACGCTGCAAAGGCTTTTGAAGCATAATAAAGATATATATCTGCCCTATGCCCTGAAACTGCTTCATTTAAAACAACTTCAGCAATAAATTCTTTAACATCGTCTGGCACATAAACTTTTTTTGATATTTCTCTCCAAAATTTAATTTTTCCAATCAACTCATCAATTGAATTCTCTTCCCCCCCAAAACAATGAAGTTTTATAATTTCCTTCTTCTTTTCTTTATCTATCTTTTCATCCATAAATACACATAAACCAAATCTATCAAGAAAATGAGATGAAAACTCAGCTTCTTCAGGATTCATTGTTGCAAGTATCTGAAAATTTGAAGGCTCACTCAGTTTAAAGCCTTCTCTTTCAATTATGTTTACACCTCTTGCTTGTGTTTCAAAAACAACTGAAAGAATATCAAGAGGAAAAAGATTTATGTCTTCAATAATTAAGAAACCTCCGTTTACTTTTGAAAGAAAACCTTTTTGAAAAACTCTTTTTCCATATTTAATTGTGTTTTCAATATCAATTCCTCCTAAAACTGCCTCCTCAGTTGCATTCATTGGAAGTTCATAAATTGGAATTCCGACATCTTTAACAATTTCCGTGAATGCTTTAATAAGTGTTGATTTTCCTGTTCCCTTTTTTCCTACAATTAAAACTCCTCCACATCTTGGCTCTATAAGATTAAGAAGAAGGGTAAGTTTTGCGTTTTCCTGATTTACAAAATTTAAAAAATTCACTTTAAATTCTCTTAATAACTTCATTTAATTTTTCAGCCTCATAAGTTATATCTTCAAATGGAAGTCTTTTAAGCCTGTGCTTTAAAGCAAATGGTGCAACAGCTTTTACATCCTCAACTGAAACTTCCTTTTTTCCATTAAATGAAGCATAGGCTCTTGCTGACTTAAGCATAACAATATCTGCTCTGTGACCATCAAGATTAAGCTCACCAGTAATTTCAACAACTGCGGATAAAGCATCCTCTGAAACAATAACATCCTTTAGTCTTTCCTTAGCTTTGATTATTTTTTCTGCAAGCTCCTTTTGTTTGTTTTCCCACTTTTTATAAAAACCTTCAGGATCATCATCAAACTCTATTTTTCTTTTAAGTATCTCCATTCTTAAAGCCTTATCCCTTATTGAATTTACTTGAACACAAAGTCCAAATCTGTCAAGAAGTTGTGGTCTGAGTTCTCCTTCCTCAGGATTCATAGTTCCAACAAGGATAAATCTTGCAGGATGAACAAATGAAATTCCCTCCCTTTCAACGGTGTTTATTCCCATTGCTGCAGAATCTAAAAGAAGGTCAACTATATGGTCTTCTAAAAGGTTTACTTCATCAACATAAAGAAAGTTTCTGTTTGCTTCTGCTAAAATTCCGGGCTCAAATCTTTTTTCACCTCTTTTTATTGCATGTTCAATATCAAGTGTTCCAACAACTCTGTCCTCTGTAACACCTAATGGAAGTTCAACAACTCTCATCTTCTTTTTTTCAATCTCTAAATTTCCATTATTTTCAATTCTTTCTAAACATTCACTGCAAAAAGGTCCTTCTTGAGCACAACTAAATCTGCAACCTTTAACAACATCTATCTCGGGAAGAAGCTCTGCCAATGCACGAACAGTGGTAGATTTTGCAGTTCCTTTTTCTCCCATTATCAAAACTCCACCAATACTTGGGTCTATAACATTTAAAACCAGTGCAAGCTTCATCTCCTCTTGGTTAACAATTGCTGTGAAAAGAAAAATCATTTCAAAACCTCCCTCATTTTATTTTTCCAGTATTCAACCTCATCTGCTGTCACAACATCTATACTTCCACCCTGAAAATCTCCCTTTGTATCTCCAATTTTTTCCTCAATCCATCCTTCAATTTCAAGATAAATCTGCTTTAAAGCCTCCTTTACATCATCTGAAGGAGACCAAAGCTCTCTTTCCAATGCTTCAATCAGCCTCCTCGCTATTTCTTCCAATGCCCAAGGATTATGCTCTTCAAAGAATTTTCTATTTTCTTCATTCATCAAAAATACTCTTGAAATATCATCAAATATCCAGCCATCAACTTCCCGAGTTGTAGCCTGCCATCCATAAACTCTTCCAATTCTTTTTGAAATATCCCCTGCTCCCTTATATCCATGTCTTTTCATTCCTTCAATCCATTTAGGATTAAGCAATTTTGTTCTTACAACCCTTCTAATTTCATCAGCAAGATCTCTAACTTCAACATGCTCAGGCTCCCTTGTATCTCCATAATAGGTTTTAACATCTTTACCACTTAAGTGTCTTGCTCTGCAGCAGTCATTCCTCCATGTGTGCCAAAATAACAGCAACATCCAAAAAGATCATACTCATCTGAGACAACTTTATTGTAAGTTACATCAACACTTTTAAGAATACTTGCAAATTCTTTATGTTTGCTCTCTCCCCAAATTCCCTTTCCATAGGCATATCCATTCCAGTAAAGAAATACTTCTGCAAGATCCTTTTCATCTTTCCATGCAGAGGCATAAACTGCAAGCTGAGTTCCTGCCTGATATGTCCCTGGCATTGAACAGAAAATCCTTAGTGTTGCAGAGCTAAAATCTCCTCCATTTTGTGAAATTTGCTCCAGAGTATGTTTCCTTATAAAATTCATATCTTCAGGCTCATTTAAAGATGCCACAGTCTTCACTGCTTCATCAATTAGCTCAATACACATTGGGAAATTATCCCTTGTAATTCCAGAAACCCTTATTGTTACATCGATACGAGGTTTACCAAGCTCACTTAAGGGAATTACCTCAATTCCTTTAACTCTACCATTTGAAAGCCATACAGGTCTTACTCCTAAAAGACTCATAATCTGTCCCATTCCTTCTCCATCTGCCCACATAATGTCTGTACACTGCCAGTAAATTGCTATATTTTCAGGATATCTTCCTTCTTCTTTTAAATGTTTTTCTATCAGTTTTTCAGCAAGTTTTCTTCCTATTTCATAGGCAGAAGGAGTTGGAACTCTGTGAGGGTCTAAACTGTAAAAATTTCTTCCTGTGGGTAAAACATCATCCCTTCCTCTTGTTATAAGTCCGCTTGGTCCTGCAGGTATATATCCTCCTGAAAATCCATTTAGAAGAGATTCAATTTCTCTTGAATCTTCAATTTTTCTGTTAAGTTCCAAAATCTTTTCCTTTATTGTCTTCCATTTCGGATCATTCCAGTCAATTTTATTTAAAATCTCCATCATGCCACCCCCATTAAAACTTTCTTAACAATTTCCTTTCCAATTTTATCTATTTCTTCAACTAAAGCTCCATAAGATTTTCCAGTTTTTAAATCAACTTTTTCAGAATTTTCAAGCAATTGTGAAATATCATATCCAAGAAGTTTTGCTATTTCTTTTCTTAAAGAAATCTCTCCAGTACCATATCTTAAAATTGAGTATATGAAATCCACTCTTCTTTCACCTTCAGGTAATTTTCCAAATATATGCATTCCATCCTGAATTTGAGTGTTTCTTATAAGAGAAAGCTTAGAATGGACAGATTCAACAATTTCATCAAAGGGAACCTGATGAAGTTCTTCGTGATTTAGCTCACTTAATGAAACCGTTTTTCCTTTCCAAAATATCTTTATTTCTTTATCATGCTTTGCTTTACCTATTGCATTAATTATCATATGCTGAAGTGTGTGAATTCTTGCAGGTTCTTTTCTTTTTGCCTCTTCATATTCACCAAGAAGTCTATCAAGCTCTAAAAGTTCATCATAAAGTCCTCCTTCAGTAAGCACAGTCTGCATATGATCAACCAAAACTGCATAGCTACGCCTTTTTGCAATTGTTCCCTCTGGAGGATTATCAGCATTGTAAATATAAAGATGAGGAACTGTATCAATTGAAATATCTGGTAGGCAGGCAGAAGATAGAGCAACACCTTTTCCAGGTAAAAACTCAATATTTCCATGTGTTCCGACATGAACTATTGCATGAGCCTTAAACTCACGCGAAAGCCATTTATAAGTTGCTATATATTGATGAGGTGGTGGAACATCAGGGTCATGAAGGATTTTGCAGACCTGACCATCACATCTTGAACCTGCACATCCTCTTTTTGGTTGAACCATAACCAAGACATTTTCAAATCTTAAACCTGTGATAACTATTTTTCCATTGTAAAGCATTGCTGGAGGAATCCCATTTTTATATTCTCCCGGCGGTTCTCCCCATCCCTCAATAATTCTTAAACGAGTTTTCTTAGGAATTTCATTAAACCATTCTAAATATTTCTCCTTCTCAACAAATGCTAAAGCTCCACCTTTTTCAACAATTTCCTGAACTGTTGTCCATCTAAATTCTGATATTGCCTTTTTATTCATTATTTCATCAATTAATGCCTTTCCTTTTTCAGGAACATGAACATTATATCCAGCTTCCTTCATCTTCTTCATAATCTCAACTACAGACTCAAGACTATCAAGGTGTGCTGCAGAGCCTACAGTTGCTTCAACGGATGCACATGGATTGTTATGAAGAATAAAGGCAATCCTTCTTTCTTGAGGAGGAGTCCTTTTTAATTCAATCCATCTGTAAATTCTTTCAACAAGTTTTTCAACTCTATCTTTAATTGGCATCTTTTTTCTTTCAGATTCTTCACCTTCTACTTGAGCAGAAATGATAATTGGCTCAATAACTCCCTCAAACTCAGGAAGAGATATGCTCCATCCAATATCAAGATTAAGCTCTTCTTTTTCCCACTCTTTAATTGTTTTATAATACGAATTTATAGGAGAAAAAACAGGAACATTAAGTTTTTTCAATATTTCAACTCCTTCACTTGCCACATCAGTATTGTCCATTCTTTTTTCTCTGCTTGTTCCAATGAAAAATGAAATAAGCTTTATAAGAGCATCAATTCTTGGCTTTCCATCTTTATCAATAAACCATTCCAAAATAACCTCTCCGCTTCCCTTTGTCCCTAAGGCATTATCTTTAACTGAGTATGCAAAACCAGAAATCACATTAATTCCTTTTTCCTCAAGCTTCCTTATCAATAAATCTTCAACATCTTTATTTCCATTTATCCAGTAATGCCTTGAAAAAAGTATTCCTACACATGCACCTGCACTTGCACATCTCTTTCCTCTTTTTTCATACCAAGAAAGATATTCATCAATGTCTTTAAAAATTTTTTCTGCATCAGGATGATAAAGCCCTTCCCAAGGAATCTCTTCTGGCTCTTCATAGGAAATGTTCAAACCTCCTACTTCATTTGCAAGAAAAAGGAACATATTTTTTATGTTTTTCTCTCCATTTATCACAAGATATTTATAAGCTTTGCTTAAAATCTCTGGATGAATATTTGATAGAGTCCAGTATGAAGGGGCATGTCCAAGACAAATAATTTTTGCTTTTGCAGGCTCTTCTTTTAATTTTTTTTCTATACTTTCCCATATTGCTTCATTTGAACGATATAGAAAAATAATATCAGAATCTTCAATTTCCTTTAAAATCTTATCCAGCTTTTCAGGTTCACTGTCAAGGATTCTTGCAGAGTAAACTTTAACTGAGAAATCATTTATATTTTTTGACACTTTATAAAGCATATTGTAATAACTCTGCCAAACAATTGATAAAATTTTAAGCATATTCAACCTCCTACAAAACAGGATAAATCAGACTTATTCCATCAAAGTTAGCCTTCTTTACCTCAACTCCATAAACCCTTTTAATCAACTCTTCACTAATAACATCCTCGGGTGAACCTTCTGCAATCTTTGCTCCAGAATTTATGACAACAACTTTGTCTGAAAAAAGGCTTGCAAGATTTGGGTCATGAAGGGTCATAACAACTGTAAGAGCCTTTTCCTTTGCAATTTCCTTAATTTTCTTTAAAACATTAACTTGATTTCTAAAATCAAGATGGCTTGTTGGCTCATCAAGTAGCATAACAGGTGAGTTCTGCGCAAGTGCCCTTGCAATAAGGGTTAACTGACGCTCACCTCCACTAATTTTTGTATATGGCTTATCCATAATATGTTCAATTCCAACTGTTTTAATCGCAGAAATTGCAATTTCATAATCCTTTTTTCCCGGTGCTGAAAAAATTCCAACATAACTTGCCCTTCCCATAAGAACAACATCTAAAACAGAATATGGAAATGCTGGCTCATGCTCCTGTGGAACCACTGAAAAAATTTTTGTCCTTTTAATATGAGATAAATTGTCAATCTTTTTTCCGTCAAACAAAATCTCACCTTTGTAAGGCTTCCAAAGACCTGCAATACAGCGAAAAAGTGTTGTCTTTCCAGAACCATTAGGTCCAAGAATTGTTGTTATCTTGCCCTTTTCAGCACAAAAACTTATTCCTTTTAAAACCTCCTCCCTTCCTTTATGCCTAAAATATAAATCCTCTATCTCAAGCATCCTTTACTCCTTTTCACCATCCATTATCCACCATCCACTATTCACCAACCACTATTTCCCCCATGCTTCCTTTCCACCACGCTTCATAAGATATATAAAAAATGGTGCACCTGTTAAGGCAGTAATAATTCCTACTGGAATGTCAAAACTTGTAAGAGTTCTTGCTACAGTATCTGCAGCTATCATAAACGAGGCACCTGCACAAATTGAAAGTGGAACAAGGGTTTTATGGTCTGGTGCTGTAAGCATTCTTACAAGATGGGGAACCATAAGTCCAACCCATCCAATAATTCCGCAAAGGGATGTTGCAACTGCTACTGCAAATGTTGAAAATCCTATAAACAAAACTCTCTCCCTCCTTATATTTACGCCAAGTGCTTGAGCCTCCTCCTCACCCATGCTCATCACATTCAATCTCCATCGCATAAGAAAAATTGGTAAAATTCCGAGAACAACTCCTAAAAGAGAGAGCTTTACAGAGCTCCAATCTGCCAAAGAAAAACTACCCATAAGCCAGTAAACAATGCTTTGAAGTTTATGGGGGTCAACCAAAAATTTAACTATTGATACCATTGCAGTAAAAAATGCTGAAACAATAACTCCTGACAAAATTAAAGGTAGTCTTGAAACCTCACCCTGTGTCCTTGCAACCAAATAGGCAATCATAACTGCCAATGTAGCAAAACCAAAAGCCATAAGCTGAATTGGAAGAAAGCTTAAAAACCCGATCGTAATTGCACAACCAAATGCTGCACCTGCTGAAATTCCAAGTATAAATGGGTCAACCAATGGATTACGAAATATTCCCTGAAGTGTAACCCCTGAAGCTGAAAGGCATGCTCCAACAATCCCAGCAAGCAAAACCCTCGGAAGCCTT
>JBEPZQ010000060.1:0-9407 GCA_041640755.1 Thermodesulfovibrio sp.
CTTCACAATCTTGCTCAGTATGGAGATGATTTATCGCAAACTCGTAAAGCAGTTGTGTATGTTGAGACAAATAAAAAAGGAACAAAAGGAATAGAAATTGGAGTTGGGGGTGTTGGAATTAGAGGAATAGAGCCGATTTTTTATAAAAACAATTATGTTGGTAGTGTAGATTTTGGCGGCGGATTTGAAAAGGAATTGCACATCATTAAAAAAGCCATTTCAGGAGAGGTAGGAGTAATATTTTATAAATCTGCTCTTGAGGGCTGGAGTGGTTTGAAAGATGTAAAATTTAATATAGGAGAGTTTATTCCTCTTTATTCTACAATACAAGATATAAAGCCTTTTATTTTTGAAAGTGCACTAAAAAAAGCTTCTCAAAACCAAGAAACTTATTATACTGACTTTGTCTCTCAACGTGGAAAAGATTTCTTCGTTGCTTATATCCCTCTGAAAGATTTTTCAGGTAAAAATATTGGCTTTCTTTATTTGATTAAAGAAAGAGTTTTGGCTTCATCTAAAGTCTTCACAAATCTCATCATTAATTTATTAGCTTATTTGGCAATCCTTATATTAGTTGCTTTGTTAATAGGTTATGGTATGAATAAATATGTTATAAATCCAGTTGTTACATTAACAAAATTAGCTGATGATATCTCAATGGGTAAAACTGCTGAGAAAGTAGAAGTTAAAGATGCAAAAGGAGAAATCGCTGTACTCGCAAAGGCAATTGAAAGAATGAGAATAACAATGAAAAAATTACTTGAATAAGGAGAAAAAATGCCAAAGGGCAAAATTTTAGTCGTTGATGATAGTCCACTTGTAAGAAAATTAGCAGAAGTCTCCCTTGTTGAAAACGATTATGAAGTTTATACAGCAGAAGATGGAGAAGAAGGATTAAGAATAGCTAGAGATGTTAAACCAGATTTAATATTAGTTGATTTTATAATGCCTAAAATGACGGGCTCCCAATTTTGTAAGTTCCTAAGAGAAAATGAAGATTTAAAAGATATTCCAGTGATTTTAATTACAGGTAAGGGTGAAACTGTAGGTCAAACTTTTATTGAAAAATATGGAGTTCTTGATTATTTTATTAAACCTTTTAAGTCTGAGGATCTTCTATCAAAAGTGAACTCAATTATAGGAAAAACTGAAAAAAAAGAAACAGAAATTCCAGAAACTTTTATGGAGGAGTCTATCTTAGAAACAAGTAAAACGGAGGAAATAATTTCTCAGCCTGAAGAATTACTTTTACAGCCAGAGAAAGAAGTTGTATCAACTGAAGAGAAAATAGAAGAATTGCCTTTTAGTGATATTTCTTTTGAAATGTCTTTAGATCACATTGAAGGAGAACAAAAAGATGAGGAAGAACAAATAGAAATAGTAGAACCTGAAGAATCAATATCACTTGAGGAATTACAAGAAATATCTAATATTCCATCCTTTAGCATTGAAGAAGAATTTGAAATAGAAAAATTAGAAATACCCGAGAGCTTAGAATCAGAAGATAAAAAAATAGAGGAATATCAAATACAAATGCCAGAACCTGAACTTGGAAGGGAAATGGAAACTAAAAACATGACATCAGATGAAATTTTAGAGAGATTTTCTATTCAACCTGAAATTCCTGAAATTAAAGAATTAATAACAAAAGCTACAACAGAAGAAGCAAAATCAGAGCAATCAAAAATCATCTCAGAACCTTCTATTTCTATTCCTAACATTGAAAAGATAATAAATGATAAACTTGAAAGTTTTATATTAATGATTTCATCTACTATAGAAAATTCAATAGAAAGTATCTTAAAAAAATATGATTTAATTAAGGAGTCAGGGAAAATAATAAGTGGACTTATTGAATTTTTTGGGGTTAATGAGATTTTTAGGCTGATTACCTCCAAAAATCTTACAGGACTCATTTCTATTTTTACAAAAGGCATATCTTATGAATTTCTCTTAGTTGAAGGCAAAATAGTTTATAGCATATCATCATTGCAAAAACAAAAAATAGGAAATAGATTATTTATTAATCTTTCAGATGAAGAAATTGAAAATTTAATAAGAGAGAATATAAAATTTTTAACAAAGGGTATAAAAGGAACTTTTATTTTTGAATTGAAAAACATGGAAGATTTAAATGATTTAGTATCAAAAAAACGATATGATTTACAAAATTTTTTTAATAATGTATAATTAAAAAATTGGGGAGTGAAAATGGCTAAAATTCTAATTGCAGAAGACTCAATTACAGATGCTAAGTACATTGAATCTATATTAAGAGATGCAGGTTATAACGAGCTTTACTTCGCTAATGATGGCGAAGAGGCTGAAAACCTTTTAAAACAAGAAAATTTTGATCTAATAATTTTAGATGTGGTTATGCCAAAGAAAAACGGATATCAACTTTGTCGGGAAATCAAAAAAAATGAAAAAATGAAAGATATTCCTGTTATTCTAGTCACTTCAAAAAAGGAAGAAACCGACAAAATGTGGGGAAAAATGCAGGGTGCTGATGAGTATGTAACCAAACCATACGAACCAATTGATCTTTTAATGGCAATAAAGAAATGTCTGAAGAAATAAAAAAAGAAAAAGAGAGATATTACTGTGTTTTTGGAGTTGGAGAAAGAGAGTTTCTTGTTCCAAAAGATTCTGTAGTTCAAATTCTTGATATAACAAAAATATTTCCTATTCCTGGCGCTCCTGACTATATCGTTGGGGCTATACCGGTAAAGGGTAAAATAATTCCCGCAGTAGATTTAACTAAAATTTATAACATTGAAAGATTAACATATTCTGATAATAAATTATTGGTAATTGAGGTGAAAGGAGAAAAAATAGGAATCCTATCGGACATGACTCCTTTCTTTGTAAGCTTTGAGCAAGATATAGTAGTAGAAGATTTTATTGATCCTGATAAATTATTTGAAAAACTAAAGGTAGAGTCAAAGTCTAACAAAAACAATGACAATAAGTAGTGATGAACTCATAAAATATTTTCTTCTGGAAGCCGAAGATTATATAAACACCTTAATTGAGGGTATTGAAGAACTTGAAGCAAAAGGTTATAATAGGGAAACAATACAGTCGCTTTTTAGAGTAACACATACACTAAAAGGTTCTGCTTCACTTGTCAAACTGGAAAACATAACCAAACTCTCTCATAAGCTTGAAGATTTTTTTGAAGCTTTACTGCACGACGAAATAGAATACAATAACACCTTTATTCAATACATTAAAAGAATAATTAATTCTCTCGTAACTTTAATAAATGAAGTATCTAAGAATAATCACGAAGTAAGCGAGCTTGATCCAGAACTTCTTGAGATTATTGATAATATTCTTCAAACAAAACAAATACCGACAACACAAGAAGTTTCAGAAACATTTAGCGTTCTGCCTGTAATAAATACTGTAAGAATTGATCTTGGAATAATAGAAAATATTCTTAACTCCTTAGGTGAAGTTCTTATACAGAAAAATGCTATTACGGATAAAGAAAGAGATTTAATAGAAATAATAGAAGAAATATCTAATAGTGGAAAAAGACTTCTAACTGAAATAACAGATTTTTCAGATAGATACTGGTTAACATCTAAAGATAAAAGTCAAAAAATTACAGATAGCTTTTTTGCTGATTTCAGCGACCTTCAATTTGATCGCTATGATGAATATCACATATTATTAAGAAAAATACAGGAAATAAGTAATGACATCACTGAGGGAATTAAATCCTTAATCAATTTTTCAGAAAATTTGTCATCTCATTTTAAAGCAATTACCCAAGAAATCAATTACTTACGGGATAATCTAATTGAAATAAGAATGATACCTGCTGGAAAACTGTTACATAGACTTTCTGAGGCAGTTAAAGATATGGTTGATGACATTGAAAAACTTGTTGATATTGAAATTAAAGGCTCTGAAATAAAACTTGATAAACCTATTTTTGATGCTCTATATGAACCTTTAATTCATATATTAAGAAATGCGGTTCAACACGGCATAGAAGCTCCAGATGAAAGGATAGAAAAAGGCAAAGACAAGATTGGTCATATCCAGATTAAAGTGTCTAAAGAAGGGAAAAATATAAACATCGCAATAACTGACGATGGAAGGGGAATTGATATTGAAAAAATTAAAGAAAAAGCTTTAGAAGATGGACTAATACAAGAAGACAAAATATCATCGCTGTCTAAAGAAGAATGGTTATCATATATATTCTCTCCAGGTTTTTCAACTGCCAATCAAATTGATTTTATAAGTGGCAGAGGTATGGGATTAAATATAGTAAAGACAGCAATTTCTAAACTTAAAGGAAGTATAGAAGTTTTCTCAGATATAGACAAAGGAACAACATTCTTAATTAAAGTGCCTCAATCTTTAAGTATAAGTAGTCTTTTAGTATTTCGTTCATCTAACTTGGAATATTCAATTCCTCTTAATTATGTTGAAGAAATATTAGCATTGGAAGATTATCCTGAAATATGGAAAAATAGGACAATTAATTATAAAAACAGGAATATTCAAGTTAAAGTATTTTCAGAAATTTTTACATCCACAAATGGTAAAAAACCTAAAAAGGGATTCATAATTGTATTTAATTTTTCAGGTATTAGAAAAGGACTTATTGTGGAAGATATTTTAGGGTTTGAAGAAGCAATTGTAAAAAACTTTGGAAAATTCCTTGAAGGTTTAACTCAGTATCTTGGATATTTCATCTCAGGAAAAGGAATTCCTCGGTATGTGATTGACCCTCTTAAGTTATTCGAAGAAGAATTTATTTTTACAACAATGTATGATAAATTCTTTGAAAAATCTATACCACATACAGGAGCTGTTCTTATAGTTGATGATTCAATAAGCGTGAGAAAATCATTGCAAAACATTTTAGAAGCCAAAAAAGTAAAAGTTATCACAGCAAAGGACGGTACAGAAGCATTAAAACATCTTGAACAAAAATCTGTTGATCTTGTGATAACTGATCTTGAAATGCCTATAATGCATGGCTATGAACTAATAAGCAGAATAAGAAAAGATGCAAGATTTAAAGATTTACCAATTATAGTTCTTACTTCAAGGGGTACAAAAAAACATGAAGAAAAAGCTTTTGCTCTTGGTGCAGATGGATATATTGTAAAGCCATTTGACGAAAAAACAATATCTAATGTACTTCTAAAATTTGGTCTAATAAAAAACGAACTAAATTTCTAACTTTTTAATTTCTTTGTTTTTACCCTTTAATTATGCCTTAAATCTTTCCGATACCTCTACTAATTCTTGTGATGTATCTGATAGAGTTTTGGACAATTCTGTAAGTTCAGCAGCAATTTTAGCGGTGTTTTCAATAACAGTCTGAACTCCTTGAACAGATACAACCTCAGCTTCTGTAATTTCTTTCTGTTTTTGAGCTGATTCGTTAATTTCAACAATAATCTGTCCAATTCTTTTTATTATAGAGTCAATTTTTTCAAAAATTTCTGTAGTTTGACCAACCATCTGTGTTCCTGTTTCAACATAATTAGTTTCTTCTTCAAGATTTTTAGTAACTATCATTGCTTCTTCCTGAATTCCTGCAATAATATTTGCAATATTCTGAGATGACTTAGCTGTTTTTTCAGAAAGCCCTCTAATTTCATCAGCTATAACAACAAAGCCTTTTCCTTGCTCTCCTGCTCTGGCAGCCTCAATGGATGCGTTAAGTGCCAAAAGATTTGTCCTATTTGCAATTTCACTAATTAAAGTGGTAATTGTTCCGATTTCCATTAACCTTTCTGAGAATAATTTCATTCTTTTATTTATTCCCATAACTGCTGTTCTAATAAGTTGCATACTGTTAATAGTTTCGGTTACTATTTCATTTCCCTTAATAATCGCATCAAAAGCTTCCTGCGATATTTCTGTTGCAGTATTAGTCTTTTCACTTGTTTCAGTAGCAATTTTTTCTGCCTCTTGAATCAGCAATACTAGCTTCTGTATTTCATCCTTCTGTATTTCAGAACCTTCTTGCAATTTTTGAATAATATCATTCAAAAAGATACTTTTTTCACCTAAGTCTTTAGCAGATTTTTTTATTTCCTTCACAAGTTCGCTCAATCCTTCTGTCATTAGATTAAAGGCATCTGCCATAGAACCAAATATATCAGGTGTGACTTCTGCTCTTTTGGTAAGGTCTCCCTCAGAGGCTGCTGTCATAATTTGTAGAAATTTCATTATATTATTTTGCATCTCTCTTTTTTCCTCTTCAGTTTGAACAATTGTTGAAATTTTATCCATCATTTGATTAAAAACTTCAGAAATTTTTTCAAATTCATCACCTGTTTTTAGCTTGATTCTTTTTTCAACATTACCCTTTCTTATTTCCTCCATAACTTCTTCCATTGTTGATAAAGGAGACACTACATTATTTCTAAACCAAAAAACATTAAAAGTTGATATAGCTATTAATACTAACAAAAGGATAGCAAAAACAGGACCAAATTGAATGAGAGTATTAAGCAGTCCTATTTTTTTGACAATATAATCCTCACCATAAATAATAGAGCCTGCCACATGTAATCCACCTAAAATAAACAATGATGACACGATTACTGAAACATTAAATACTATTAGGAATTTTCTGTAAAGTCCCTTTGGAGCTTTCACGACTTTTGTAGGCATAGTTCATCCTCCTAAAAATTCTAATTATAAAACTATGAATAAAAAAATATAATTTTGTCAATCCCTTATATCCCTATTACCTTACCTGTTTTTAAATCCACATCTATTGTTCTAAAATTTGGACTCGATGCTGTTCCTGGCATTAAGCTTATTTCTCCTGCAATTGGAACAATAAGTTTTGCTCCATAAAATATTAAAACATCTTTTATGTATAACTGCCATCCCTTAGGCACTCCCCTTAATGAGGGATTATCCGAAATACTTAAATGAGTTTTAGCTATGCATATTGAAAAATCCGCAAACTCTTTATGAGAATTGATAGACTGAAGTTTTTCAAGTGCTGCAGGGGAGAATTCTACAGAATCTGCTCCGTATATTTCTCTTGCAATAAGCTCAATTCTGGAAATAAGGGGCAAATTGTTTTCATAGAGAAAACGAAAATCTGAACTTTTTTTACTTACATCAACTATAATATCTGCAAGCTCTAAAGCTCCTTCTCCGCCTTTTTCCCAATGTTCTGAAATCGCTACATGTATTCCCATATCACTACAGTATTTTTTTATAAATTCAAGCTCCTCTTTAGTGTCAGAATTAAATTTATTTATGCAAACAACTATCTGTATTCCAGATTTTTTAACTATTGTTACATGATGCAAAAGATTTTCAATTCCTCTTTCAAGCCACTGTATGTTTTTTTCAAAGTATTCCTTTGGTATAGGATTACCTGGAATAATTTTAGGTGCATTTTTGTCTGCTCCGTGATATTTTAAAGCTCTAACTGTCGCGACTATAACTGCAACATCTGGTTTTAGTCCAGAAACTCTACATTTAATATTCCAGAATTTCTCAAATCCAATGTCAGCACCAAATCCAGCTTCTGTAATATGATAATCACTTAGCTTTAAAGCAACAAGGTCAGCAATAATTGATGACTGACCAATTGCTATATTTGCAAAAGGTGCTGCATGGACAAATACTGGTTGTCCTTCAATAGTTTGAATTAGATTTGGATTTATAGTGGGAAGCATCAATGCGGTCATAGCTCCAGAGATTTCAAGGTCTTCTGTTGTAATAGGCTTTCCCGTTTTAGAGTAAGCAACTACAATTTTGTTTATTCTTTCTCTTAGGTCTTTCAAATCCTTTGATAAACTTAAGATTGCCATTAACTCCGATGAGGTGGCTATGTCAAATCTTGATTCCATTGTAACTCCGTCTTTTTTTCCACCTAACCCAATAACAATTTTTCGTAAAGCCTGTGCGCAAAAATCAATAACCCACCCCGTTTGGACTCTTTTGGGATCAATATCAAGACGATTTAAACCTCTTCTTTTGAGAGCTTCATCAGAGTAGTTTGCTTCATGAAGCATTCGCGATGTCAGGGCAACCATTGCAAGATTATGGGCATTAATAATTGCATTTATATCGCCTGTAAATCCAAGAGAAAACTCAGTTCTTGGAATGCACTGCGAAAGCCCGCCACCCGCTGCTGTTCCCTTTATATTCATTAGAGGACCCATTGAAGGTTGCCTTATAGCGCAGGTAACTTTTTTTCCTAATCTTCCTAAAGCTTGAGTCAAACCAATCGTTGTTGTTGATTTACCTTCTCCAAAGGGAGTTGGAGTGATTGCAGTTACAATAATATATTTACCATTAGGATCGTTTTTTATTCTTTGGTAAATTTTGGCATAGTCTATTTTCCCAATGTAATATCCATAAGGAATTAATTCTTCTTTTTGTATGCCAAGTTCCTCAGCAAGCTGAAATATGGTTTTCATATTCTTTTCAGCTTCTTGAGCAATCAGCCAGTCAGGAGAAGCATTAGGATTGGGCAACATAAAGACTCCGTGTAATTTTTATTTTTATTCTGTTGGGTTTTCTACATCTCCAAGATAATCCTTTAATTTTTCCATCAAGGAATCTGGTAAAATTTCATCATATAGTAACGCATTCATTTCTTCCACAGTCATTTTTTCTTTAATTTCTCTTGGCAACATTCTTACTATCATAACTCTCTCAGGTAAAGGTCTTTTTTCTTCCATTCTTGCTCCCCCTTTTTTAACATGTTAAATGAAAAGCACCCGCTACTTTTTTCCCTTGTTCAATAAATTCATTAAACAAAGAAACAGCTTTATCAGTTTCAGCTACATATGTCTCTATTTTCTTTTCTCTCAACTGCTTAATAAGGCTATCTTGTACCATCATTCTTCCATATGCTCCTGTGCCAACAACCAGAATTTCTATATCTCTCTTTAAAACTTCATTAAGGTCATCCATACATAAAGCATGTCCTTGTTTCCTCCACCATGATGGAAAGATGCTATCAGGAAAAACTATTAAATCAGCTGTATATTCGTTGTTATCTATAATCATCTTTCCAAAGGAGTAATGTGTAATGCGCACCATAATACCTCCTAAAATTCTCCTATTTGGCGGGAGTGTGTGGGAATCGAACCCACCTTGCCCGCTCCTCACAGGCAACACTGGATTTGAAGTCCAGGAGGGACACCAGAGCCCCATACACTCCCGATATTGAATTTTACAGAAATTCTAAAGATTTTTGCAAAGCCTTGATTATTTCCCAAAATAGAGATAGACAATTATCAAAAGAAGTTTGACCCTATTTAAGTCAATTTTTTATGAAAATTATCCTCTATCTCCTCCGATTTCTTCCCTTTCGTAACAAACCTGCTTTTTTAGAATATATCAGCCTTCTTTATCACTCTATCGTCCAATCCCTTTTTATCTTTGTT
>JBEPZQ010000061.1:0-1570 GCA_041640755.1 Thermodesulfovibrio sp.
TGAGGCAATAATTTATATTGGTGCAAAGCCTGTTTTTGTTGACATTGATGAAAAGACATACAACATAAATCCAGAAAAAATTGAGGAAAAATTTACTCCACACACAAAGGCAATTATTCCTGTTCACATTTTTGGTTGTCCAGCTGATATGGAAAGGATAAATGAAATTGCAAAATACTACGGATTAAAGGTCATTGAAGATGCTGCACAGGCAGTTGGCGCAATGATAAAAAGGAAAAAAATAGGTAGTTTTGGCGATGTTGGATGCTTTAGCTTTTATCCAAGCAAAAATCTTGGATGCTTTGGTGATGGCGGAATGGTTGTAACAAATGACAGTGAAGTGGCTGAAAAAATTAGACTGCTGAGAAATCACGGCTCACCCGGAAGATATGTTCATGAAACAGTTGGACTTAATTCAAGACTTGATGAAATTCAGGCAGGAATTTTAAGAATTAAACTCAAACACATTGATGAGTACAACGAATTAAGAAGAAAAAAGGCAGAACTTTACAACAAATATTTGTCAGATGTTGTTACAACTCCTTATGAGCCTGAAAACTATTACCATGTTTATCATCTTTACAGTATTCGTTCTTCTGAAAGGGAAAAAATTAAAGAAACTTTGCATTCTCATGGAATTCCTGCTGTTGTATATTATCCAATTCCTATGCATCTACAGAAGGCTTTGAAATTTTTGGATTATAAAGAAGGAGATTTTCCAGTTGCAGAGAAGGTTTCAAAGGAAATTCTTTCAATTCCTATTTATCCTGAAATTTCAGATGAGGAAGTATTTGAAATATCTCAAATAATAATAAGATGCCTAAAAAACTCCTGATCATAGCTGGAGAGACATCTGGAGAGCTTTACGGAGCTCTGCTTGCAAAAGAGCTTTCCTCTCATTTTGAGCTCTTTGGAATTGGCGGAAAGCACATGAAAGAGGCTGGTGTTAATCTTATTGGTGAGATAACTCATACATTTGGTATAGTTGAAATTCTTTCGCATTTAAGAAAAATCAAGAAAAACATGGCTTCTGTTGAAAGAGTGCTAAAAGATATGCACGGTGTTATCTTAATTGATTTTCCAGATTTTAACCTTACAGTGGCAAAAAAGGCAAAAAATTTAGGCAAAAAAGTTCTTTATTATGTAAGTCCTCAAATTTGGGCATGGAGAAGGGCAAGAATAAAGACAATAAAAAATTATGTTGATTTTGTTGCCACAATTCTACCTTTTGAAGAAGAAATTTACAGAAAAGAAAACATTCCTTCAATCTTTGTTGGTCATCCTATGTATGAACTTTTAAAATTGGAAGTTTCCGAGCCTCAACAAAAACAGTCACATACCACAATTACTCTTATGCCAGGAAGCAGACCTTCTGAAGTAAGCAAAACCCTTCCACTTATGCTTAAACTTATTAAAGATTTTCCAGAATTTCAATTTATCATTCCAAAAGCACCAAACATTGAATTTGATGAAAAAACTCTTAAAGAAATTATAAGCATGGGAAATGTAAAAATTTTAAATGGACAAGCATTTAAAGCCCTTTCAATGAGTGATCTTGCAATCATTACAT
>JBEPZQ010000061.1:1580-9309 GCA_041640755.1 Thermodesulfovibrio sp.
TCTGGAACCTCAACTGTGCAGGCAACTCTTTTGAAAATTCCAATGATTGTAATATACAAAGTTAATCCCTTATCATACATTCTTGGAAAAATTTTAATTAAAGGAGTAAAGCATATTGCCCTTCCAAATGTTATTGCAGACTTTATGGGTTATGATGAAGAGACAAGGGTTCCTGAATTTATACAAAAGCTTGATTTGCAAGAGATAAAAGAGCATATGAAAAAACTTCTTTATGATGAAAAATTTAGAGAAAGCCAGATTTCTTTTCTTGATGACATAAGAAAATACTTTTTAAACAAAGAACCATCAAAAGAAGTAGCAAAAATATGCAGGCAGCTTTTTTAATTTACACAATTATCTATCTTATTAGCATTTTAATTTTACTTCCAAAGGAATATCTAAAACGCCCAAAAGAGCTTAGAAAAAGATGGCTCAAGGAAAAATTTGGTTTTTTGGATGTTTCAAAAACAAATAGGAAAAGAATATGGATTCATGCAGTATCGGTTGGTGAGGTGATAGCAGTTTCAAATCTTGTGAATGAGCTTTGCAAAGAATTTGATGTAATTTTAAGCACAGTAACCGATACAGGGCAAAGGGTTGCTGAGCAGAGATTTAAAGATTTACCTGTAAAAATAATTTATCTTCCCTTTGACATTCCCTTTGCAATAAAAAGAGCTTTAAAAATTTTTGAACCTTCTGCTTTTGTACTTACAGAAACTGAGCTTTGGCCCAATTTAATAAAAATTTCATCCAAAAAAATTCCAGTTTTTCTTGTAAACGGTAGACTAAGTGAAAAATCTTTTAAAGGTTACAGAAAAGTCAAATTTTTCATGAAAAAAATTCTTTCCATGTTCACTGCTCTTTGTGTTCAGGAGGAGATTTACAAAGAGAGATTTAAAAATTTGGGAGCAGAGGAGAGCAAAATTTTTGTAACTGGAAATACAAAGTTTGACATTGAGCTTAGGGAAATTCAATTTGAGTGGGAAAATTCTATTCCAAAACCTGTAATTTTGGCTGGAAGCACTCATCATCCAGAGGAAGAGATAATTGTTAAAAGCTTTCTTGAAATTCCCTACAATGCCACACTTCTTATTGCTCCAAGGCATCCTGAAAGATTTGATGAAGTTTACTCTTGGATTAAAGAAAATAGCTCGTGTATGGTAATAAGACTTTCATCAATGGAAAAAATTGAAAATCAGGCTTTAACAAAATTGATAATTCTTATTGACAAAATGGGAATACTTGGCTCCCTTTACAGAATTTGTGATATTGCAATTGTGGGAGGAAGTTTTATTCCCCATGGAGGGCAAAATCCGCTTGAGCCAGCATACTGGAGAAAACCAATAGTATGTGGACCTTACATGCATAATTTTCCATTCATTGATGAGTTTGTGAAAGCTGGAGCCTGTTTTATGATTGAAAAGGGTAAGCTTGTTGATACACTTAAAAATTTAATAGAAAATAAGGAACTTAAGGAAAGAACTGGAGAGAGGGCTTATAAAATATTTCTTTCAGAAAGCGGTGCTACGAAAAGGACAGTTGAAATATTAGAAAAACTCATTCGCTAACCATTTTTTCAAGAACATTGAGCTTTTCAGGTTCTCCTACGACAATAAGAATATCACCTTCCTTAATAAGGGTCTGAGAAGTTGGATTAAATTTCATCCTTCCCTCTGCTCTTTTTATTCCGATTACTATTATTCCTAAGTCTTTACCAATCCCGCTTTGGGCAATAGTTTTCCCAACAAGACTTGAATTTGGTGAAACCTCTATTTCCTCTATCTGAATCTCAAGATGTTCGGACCTCGTTGCAAACTCCAAAAATTCAACCACATTGGGTCTTAAAATAGTGTGAGCAATTCTCAAGCCTCCAATTAAATAAGGAGATACAACCCTGTCTGCACCAGCTCTTTTAAGCTTTCCCTCTGCTGCCTTTTCAATAGCTCTTGCAACAATGAATAAGTTTGGATTGAGTTCTTTTGCAGTTAAAACTACATAAAGATTTTCTGCCTCTGATGGAAGCACTGAAATTAATCCACGTGCACTTTCAATACCTGCTGATTTTAAAATATCATCGTTTGTAGCATCTCCAATGATATAAGGGAATTTAACATGCTCTGGAATACCTTCTTTGTTTTTCTCAACTACGACCAATGGAACTTTGTTTGCTAAAAGCTCCTTAACAACAATGCTTCCCATTCTTCCATATCCACAAATAATGTAATGGTCTTTTAAATGTTCAATAACATTTTTCATTTTTCTTTTTTTAAAAACCTCCTTTATTTCTCCTTCTACAATAATTTTAGCTCCTTGCGTAAGTGAATAAGTAAAAACTCCGAAACCTGAAAAAATGAGAATAATGGTAAAAAGCTTACCATTGTCACTTAAATCTTTTACCTCTCTGTATCCTACTGTAGCAAGAGTGATAACAGTCATGTAGAGGGCATCAAGAAAATTCATATTTTCAAGGAGCATATAGCCAATAGTACCAAAAATATTTACCCCTACTAAGAGAGCAATAATATAAAAAATATGCTTTTTCAGCTCTTTGTTATTCATTGGGAGTAAAAAATTATAACATAAAGTTATAATAAAACATGGAACTTTTCAAAGAGCAAGAGGCAACATTGTCTCAAAAATCAAATCTCTCAGTCTTTTTCAATAATAAACTGCACAATGGCTCTCTGCTTGATTTCTTTGATGCAAAACGATTTAACAAAATAGAAGTCGTCACCTATGTCTCCTCTCCAAAATTTTTCTTTAATACCCTCAAAAATTTTAAAAAAATTTTGTTAATTCTTGGTGTAGAGGATACCGATACTCAGCTTAGTTTTACAGTAGATTTGCAGGAGAAGTTTCTTAAAGAACTTGACGAGTCCACCCAAAAAAAGATTGCCTACGGAGAAATTGAAGTAAGATATACACCAATTGGCAAAAAAATTCATTCAAAGATTTATAGGCTTGTTGGCAATGATGAAAGTATTGTATTTGTCGGCTCTGCGAATTTAACTGAGTCAGCCTTTTTGGGACGCCAGTATGAGGAAATAGTTGGATTTGACAGCAAATCCAATCCTCAATGGTGCGAATATTACGATAGAAGAATAAAAGAAATTTATGAAGCAAGCATAGACTTTATTCCTCAGTCGCTCAAAGAGAAAATTATTCAAAAAGGCAATGTAAATATTATTGTGCCTGAAGATGCAATAAATATAATCAAAGATGTATCTGAGCAGATAAGAAACAAAACTCCGATTTTGCCTGCAGTTGAAATGAAAAACATCATTGAAAATCTTGAGACTACGATAAAAAGAAAGGATGAAGAGATAAAAATAATCAAAAAAGAGCAGGAGCTTTACAGTATTGTAATCAAAAAGAAAGACAGGTCAGGCACAGGCATAATTCTTCCTAAGCTTGAGATTGAGAAGAATAAAGACAAGATTATTCAGGTTCTTACAAAAAGGAAAACCATTAAAGGAGAGTTTGAAGACCAGCGAATAGATTTAAGATGGGATGGAAGAGGAATTATAAAAATTTACGGTGAAATTGCAGAGCCAGTTGAAAAGCCTACGGATTCAAAGACATTGAAAGAAAAATTGATATTACTTGATAAATTCATAAAAGCGTATGACCTTTTAACTGCAAAGGAAGACAAGGAAAACACAAAAAGAGTATTTGAGGCAATTCTCTATACATTCATGTCTCCATTTCTTTGGCTTTTGCGAAAAGACTTCAAAGACAGAACTGAGCTTCTTTATAAAATTCCAATTTTTCTCCTAATTGCAGGAAAGGCAAACACAGGGAAAACGCATCTTTTAAGATTTTTAAGCCTTGCAGTGGGAAACAATGAACAATACTATCATTATCATTCAAGGACTACAATCTCATCTTACAGAGAGATTCCCCCACAAATTATAGAAGAATTTTTAAGGGAAGGAAATCTTTGTCCGATTTTTGTTGATGAAATTGATAAGGCATACTTTTCATCAAAGAATGTCCAGAAGCCATTTATGGGAGAAAGCTTTATCAAGGAAGTCTCAAACACTCTCGTAGGGGAGCATCCAACAGTAATATCTACAACAAACACAACCTTTCAGTCTGATGCTCAGATTATCAAGCGAATATATTACATTCAACTTAACAACTCCTTTGACACTTCCAAAGAATCAGAATCCCTTAGATACTTTGATGAAATAAGAGAAAGCTTTGGCACAGAGCTTTTCAGCGATTTTATATTTAGAGTAAAGCAAAAATTAAATGAAAGCGAAGCTCAGCTTCAGGGTGATTTTCTTTGGGTTGGAAGAGAAGTTTTCAAAGAATACTTTAAAGAGCTTGACATGTCTACTCCATTCTGGTTTAATTCCGAACCACTGAGGGACTATTATTCAAGGGGCAAAAACATATGGCGAATGCTTTACATACGAAAAAAAGAAATATTTGAAGAACTTGCAAGGGAAAACAAAATCGTTGTTAAACTTGATATGGAAAAAAGGGACAGAGATGACTACATATTCTATCTTCCTCCTGAGACCATAATAGAAGACAAAGGCTTGCTTGTTTTAAATCGTGAAAAATTTCTTGAGTTTATAAATGAAGATAAATCTAAACTCGTAAGAATTTTGCGAAAAATAGGATTGAAGAGTTAAGTAGGATTATTAGAATTTAAATTGAGCGATTTTTAATTGTAATTGCGACTGGTCGCCATGCCTTCTGCTCGCTACAGGCTTATTCCACGAAGAAATCTCAGAAATCACCATGAATTTTTTCTCTCACAATAAAAGGCTAATAAAGTTTTTATATATTTGAAGCGGTTATGTAGTTTTTTATCAACCTTGTCATTAATTGCATATCAAACTCCTGTATCATGTTTTGCCCTCCTGATTTTAATTGTTTTGACTCAGGAGATATTTTAGCATTTTACGGGCATTTTATTTTTATCTATCCCTCTATATTTCACGGACATTTGTTATTATCTAATGCGAAAAATAGCGATAGAAATCCAATAATTGGTATAAACATTTGAAAATTAAGTATTTTTTGCTGTCATTACGAGCATCCGAAGGATGCGAAGCAATCTCTACTTTTTTTTCAATAAAGCCTTATTAGAGACTGCTTCGCCCCATCGAGGGGCTCGCAGTGACGAGTGTCTATCGCTATTTTAGGGTCTAATGCGGGGGGTTGACAAATTATAAAAATTTTTGTAGAATAGAGAAAAAATTTTTGCAGGGGGGCTGTATGGAAAGAGAAACAATCCATGAAGGATTAGTAAGGCGTGGGGTCTCAAGAAGAGACTTTTTGAAGTTCTGTGCTACTACCGCCGCAGTTTTAGGTCTTTCATCCTCATATGTTCCACAGATTGCTGAGGCAATGGAGAAAAAAGAAAAACCTGTCGTTGTCTGGCTGCACTTTCAAGACTGCACAGGCTGCAGCGAAAGTTCATTGAGGGCAACAAAACCAACAATCGGACAGCTTGTTCTTGATGTAGTATCCCTTGAATATCATGAGACCATTATGGCTGCAGCAGGTCATCAGGCAGAAAAATCTTACCATGATGCAATTCACAAATATAAGGGAAAATATCTTTTAGTTGTTGAAGGTTCTATTCCAACAAAGGATGGAGGTCTCTATTGTTGCATTGGTGGAAGACCAGCAATAGATATTCTCAAAGAAGCTGCAAAGGACTGTGCTGCAATTATCGCAGTAGGAACATGTGCTGCATATGGTGGAATTCCTGCAGCAAAACCAAATCCAACAGGAGCTGTTGGAGTAAAGGATATTATTAAAGATAAACCAGTAATTAATCTTCCAGGATGTCCGTTTAATGTTGAAAACTTTACAGCCACTGTAGTTTACTATCTCACCTTTGGCAAGCTTCCAAAGACAGACAGATTTGGAAGACCCTTGTTTGCCTATGGAATTCTCATTCACGATAACTGTGAAAGAAGAGGATACGTTGATACAGGTGAGTTTGCAAAAAGTTGGGGTGACAAGGGACACAGACTTGGTTGGTGTTTGTATGAATTAGGATGTAAAGGTCCATTTACATATCATAACTGTCCAACCATAAGATGGAATGACGGAACAAGTTGGCCCGTAATGGCAGGTCATCCATGTGTTGCTTGTTCAGAGCCGAAATTCTGGGATGCTAATTCACCATTTTATGCTGGCGTTGAAAATAAAGATACCTTCTTTGTAAAGGCAACCAAGATTGGACTTGGTGCTATGGCAGTAGCTGGTTTAACAAAAAAAGAAGAAAAAAATAAATAAGGGGGGCATGTATGGCACGCTTAGTAATAGATCCAGTAACAAGAATTGAAGGTCATCTAAGAGTTGAAGCCACAGTGTCCAATGGAAAGGTAAAGGATGCCTATTCCTCATGTACAATGTGGCGTGGAATAGAAGTAATAATGCAGGGAAGAGACCCAAGAGAAGCATGGGTATTTGTGCAAAGACTTTGCGGTGTTTGTACCACTGTCCACGCGATTGCATCAATAAGAGCTGTTGAAGATGCTTTGCAGATAAAAGTTCCAAGAAATGCTGATCTTATTAGAAATCTTATTATGGCAAACCAGTGTGTGCAAGACCATGTAATTCATTTTTATCATCTTCATGCTCTTGACTGGGTTGATGTTGTATCTGCTTTAAAAGCAGACCCAGCAAAGACATCAGAGCTTGCAAAGAGAATATCCTCATGGCACAACAACTCTGCTACCTATTTCAAGGCTGTGCAGGATAAACTTAAAGCCTTTGTAGAAAGAGGTCAGCTTGGAATATTCAGCAATGGTTATTGGGGACATCCAGCAATGAAGCTTCCACCCGAAGCTAACTTGCTCGCAGTTGCCCATTATCTTGAAGCCCTTGACTGGCAGAAAGAAGTAATTAAAATGATGGCAATGCTTGGTGCAAAGAACCCACATCCACAAACATTCCTTGTTGGTGGAATGGCAATCCCCATAGACCCAGACAGCCAGAATGCAATTAATGCTGGAACAATTGCAGCACTTAATAAATACGCTGATATGGCTATTGAATTTGTTGAAAAAGTTTACATCCCAGACCTTCTTGCAATTGCATCATTCTATAAAGACTGGGCAAATTATGGTGGAAACTCTAACTTCCTTGCCTGCGGTGAATATCCTGAAGCCAATGGAAAACTGTGGCTTCCAGCAGGAATTATAAAGAACAAGAATCTTAAAGAGATTTATCCTGTTAACCACAAAAAGATAATGGAATACATCACTCGTTCATATTATACCTATTCAAAGGGAGATAAGGTAGGTCTTCATCCTTGGGATGGTGAGACAACTCCAAATTATACAGGACCAAAGCCACCATATAAGTATCTTAATGTAGATGGTAAATACAGCTGGGGTAAAGCACCAAGATATGAAGAGCTTCCAATGGAAGTAGGTCCTCTTGCAAGAGTTCTCGTTGCCTATGCTTCAGGGCATACTGAGGTTAAAGAAGCAGTAAATATGGTATTGAAAAAGCTCGGAGTTGGTCCTGAAGCTTTGTTCTCAACACTTGGAAGAACTGCTGCAAGGGGAATAATTGCTTTAGTGACTGCCTATAAAACAAAATCCTTTATAGCTGAGCTCGCAGCCAATATGAAAAATGGTGACTATAAGATTGCTAACACAGAGAAATGGGATCCAAAGACATGGCCCAAAGAAGCAAAAGGAATGGGCTGGCATGATGCTCCTCGTGGTGCGCTTTCTCATTATATTGTCAT
>JBEPZQ010000062.1:0-9297 GCA_041640755.1 Thermodesulfovibrio sp.
TTATCTTTTCCCATCATATGAATAAGATAAACCGCAACATCAACATTTTGGAGAGAATTTTCTAAAACAGCGGTGTTGAATGTATCTCCCTCAAATATTTCGCATTTTTGGGCTATTTTAGGCTCTAACTTGTTTTTATTTCTTACCAGAAGCCTTATTTTTATTTTTTCATCAAGAAGGCTGTATAGAAGTCTTCTTCCAACAAAACCTGTTGCGCCTGTGATTAAAACTGTTTTCATCTCAATGGGAATGTCCTTTCTCTGAATGTCCACCAGCAATTATGTAGACTGTTTCAGTCTCTGCAATGTTTTCAAAATAACAGCTCTCCTCCTCAACTATATGAAATGCCTCTCCTTCTTTCAAAATTCCTTCCCAAACACCTGTAACCTTAACTTTTCCTTTAAGTATTAAGACGATTTCTTCATGACCTTTTCCCGGTTTTATTATTCTTTCCTTTTCTCTGGGCTTAAGAACTCCATAAATCATATAACAAGCATGGGAGTCAGTAAGTTCAGAGCCAATAATAAATTCACCATTCTGGTTAAAAATGTTTGGAATTTGAAGAATTTTCATCGTTAAAATAGCCTCCTCAAGTATATTTGTGCGGACAATCAATTCTATTATTCAAGTATCTCAAAATTGATTTTTCAAATTCCTCAAAAACCTCTTTTCTCAGTATTGAAATAATTACTGCTGGGTCTATTTTTTTCATAATCATCTTATGCATATTTTTGATAGAACATCAATTACATTGTTTTCACCATACACAATTTTATTTTAACTTCTGCGAGGGCAACAGTCTCAAGATATGTTTTGAAAAATTTTATGAGATAGGGATAGCAAGGTTTGAGATAGAGAGAGTGAAAATAAAGATTATGAGCAAACTTAATGAGGAACAGAAGAAGGTATTGAGAATATTAGGAGTTGAGGAAAAGGTATTCAGAACTTACGAAAGTGCGAGAGAATTTTGTAGGCTAATCTAAAAATTGTAACCCATTGATTTTAAAATTTGGAGCTGAGCTTCGGCTCGTGACAGGCTTAGCATACGTAGCAATCTCGTCCCTCTTTCTGTCATTGAGAGGGACCTTAGTCCCGAACCAATCTCCACCATCCGTCATGTGGAGCAAAGCGAGGAAGTCTTGCCTTTTTCTTTCAACAAGGGACGAGATTGCTTCGCTTCGCTCGCAATGACAAAAAAATAATCAGTGAGGCTCGCAATGACGAGAAAAAAATAAATGGTGAGGCGATGATGATCCATTTTCGTAATTGCAAGAGTGCAATAGCACCCGAAGCAATCTCTACCACACCGTCATTGCGATAGGTCGCCACGCCTTCAGCTCGCGACAGGCTCCTACCTTCCTCGTCATTGCGAGGGTGCGTTAGCACCCGAAGCAATCTCAAAAAAATTATTTAAGCATATTCGCAATCTCAGATTAAAAAAGGTTTTATAAAAAATGGCTCAACTTAGGAACTATTTAAATTTTGGAAAAATATTCAATGGTTTTGATATATTATACTATTCAGCCTAATTAAATTTTTAGGGAAAATAACAGGAGGATAAAATGGGTAGCAAAAAGCAGGAGTATAAATTTAATACAATAGAAGAAGTTCTTGATGATGTCCGCGAAGGCAAAATGATTATTATTGTTGATGATGAGGATAGAGAAAATGAAGGAGATTTGTTTATAGCAGCTGAAAAAGTAACTCCAGAGGCAATAAATTTTATGGCTAAACATGCAAGAGGACTTATTTGTCTTGCACTTACTCCTGAGCGAGTTGAAGAGCTTAAACTACCCATGATGGTAGATATCAATGAATCACCCCATCAAACAGCATTTACTGTTTCAATAGAAGCAAGGCGAGGAGTTACTACAGGAATATCAGCCTATGACAGAGCTCTAACAATTCTTACAGCAATAGACCCAAAAACCAAGCCAGAGGACCTTGTTAAACCCGGACATGTATTTCCTCTCAGGTCCCAAAGAGGAGGAGTTCTCAAAAGAGCTGGTCATACAGAGGCAGCAGTTGACCTTGCTCGTATTGCAGGACTTTATCCAGCGGGTGTTATATGTGAAATAATGAACGAAGACGGAACAATGGCAAGAGTGCCCCAACTAATGGAATTTGCCAAAAATCAGGGATTAAAAATTACAACCATAAAGGATTTAATAAGATACCGAATGCGAAATGAAACACTTGTAAGAAGAGTTGCTACAGTACAACTACCAACTGACTATGGTGAATTCAAAGCAATAGCATATACAACGCTTATTGATGATAAAGTTCATCTTGCCCTTGTCAAGGGCGAAATAAAGCCAAACGATGAGGTGCTTGTAAGAGTCCATTCTGAATGTCTTACAGGAGATGTATTTCTCTCCAAGAGATGTGACTGTGGCTCACAGCTTCACAGAGCACTTGAAATGATAGAAGAGGCAGGTAAAGGTGTTCTTCTTTATATGCGACAGGAAGGTAGAGGCATAGGATTGCTTAATAAACTTAAGGCATACGAACTACAGGAAAAGGGATATGATACAGTTGAAGCTAACATAAAACTTGGCTTTAAACCAGACTTAAGGGACTATGGAATTGGTGCTCAAATCTTGGTTGACCTTGGCATAAGAAAAATGAAATTAATGACCAATAATCCTCGCAAAATTGTTGGTCTTGAGGGATATGGATTGAAGGTCATAGAAAGAGTTCCAATTGAAATTAAGCCGAATGATAAAAATCAATGCTATTTGAAAACTAAGAAGGAGAAGTTAGGACATTTATTGACAAATGTATAACGCGCCTGAGAGGATTTGAACCTCCGACCTTGGGGTCCGGAGCCCCACGCTCTGTCCCCTGAGCTACAGGCGCAACTAAAATAATTATAGCATAAAGGAGTAGCCATGAGAGAAAGTGAAATTCCATTGGGATTAACCTTTGATGATGTTTTGCTTGTACCTTCAAAATCAGATGTTGTTCCGTCAGAGGTAGATGTTTCAACATACTTTACCCCAAACATAAAGTTAAATATTCCCCTTGTATCTGCAGCAATGGACACAGTCACAGAGGCAAATCTTGCTATTGCGATTTCAAGAGAAGGCGGTATTGGTGTTATTCACAGAAATATGCCACCGGAGAAGCAGGCACTTGAGGTGGATAAAGTAAAAAAATCTGAAAGTGGTATGATTATTGACCCAATTACGATTTCTCCTGATGCACCAATTTCAGAAGCATTAGCTCTAATGGAAAGATACAGAATTTCTGGTGTTCCGGTTACTGTAAATGGAAAACTTGTTGGGATTATAACAAACAGAGATTTAAAATTTGAAAGAGATTTTACAAAAAAAGTTGAAGAGGTTATGACCAAAGAAAGACTTATCACTGCAAAGGAAGGAATAAGTCTTGAAGAGGCTCAGGAGATTTTACATAAATACAAAATTGAGAAACTACCAATTGTTGACGATGATTTTAATCTCAAAGGTTTAATCACAATAAAAGACATAGAAAAGAGAAAAAAATATCCCAATGCATGCAAAGACAGTCTTGGCAGACTTAGAGTTGCTGCTGCTGTTGGAGTTGGTGAGGCATCTATTTATAGAGCAGAACTTCTCGTAAAAGCTGGAGTGGATGCCATAGTAATTGATACAGCTCACGGACATAGCAAGGGCGTTATTGAAACTCTCAAGGAGCTTAAAAGAAGATTTGATATTGATGTGGTGGTTGGCAACATTGCTACCAAAGAGGCTGCAGAGGAACTGATTGAGGCAGGTGCAGATGCTGTAAAAATCGGAATTGGACCTGGCTCTATCTGTACAACAAGAATTGTGGCAGGAGCAGGAGTTCCTCAACTGACTGCAATAATGGAGTGTTACTCTGTTACCTCAAAATACAACATTCCCCTAATCGCTGATGGAGGAATTAAGTATTCAGGCGATATAACTAAAGCCCTTGCCGCTGGTGCTCATTGCGTTATGATTGGAAGTCTTTTTGCTGGCACGGACGAGGCACCGGGAGAAATAATTCTTTATCAGGGCAGAACTTACAAAACATACAGAGGCATGGGTTCGCTCGGAGCAATGCAGGAAGGCTCCCGTGACAGATATAAACAAGAGGGAGTTTCCTCAGATAAACTCGTTCCAGAAGGCATTGAAGGAAGAGTGCCATACAGAGGTCCACTTGCCAAAAGTGTTCATCAGTTAGTTGGAGGACTTAAATCTGGAATGGGCTACTGTGGATGCAGAAATCTTGAAGAGCTTCGTCAAAAGGCAAGATTTATCAGAATCACAAATGCAGGGCTAAGAGAAAGCCATGTTCACGATGTTACAATCACAAGGGAAGCACCAAACTACTGGATAGAGGATTAATCGTTAATGCTGAAGGACCTAAGGATAGAAATAGACAAAAGTCACTGCGAGCAAATAGATGTGGCGAAGCAATGTCAGAGATTGCCACGCCTGCCTGACGGCAGGCTCGCAATGACATCCTTTTTGACATCGCGATGTATTCTCTTTCTTCGTCATTGCAAGGGTGCGCTATCATCCGAAGCAATCTCATCTTTTTTGATGCCACACTTAACTCGCAATAACAGTAAAAAGTGTTTATTTTTCAAAAGGTTTTAGTATTTTTAGGAGGAGTAAATAATGGATGAAATTTTAGTAATAGATTTTGGTTCACAATACACCCAGCTTATTGCAAGAAGAGTAAGGGAGCTTAAGGTTTACTCTGAAATAGTTCCATGCACTGCTCCTTTTTCTGAGATAAAAAAAAGAAAACCTAAGGGCATTATTCTTTCAGGTGGTCCTGCGAGTGTTTTTGAAGAGGGCTCACCAAAGATTGACAAAGAAATTTTTGCTCTTGGTATTCCTATTCTTGGAATATGCTATGGCATGCAGCTTATAACATATCTTCTTGGAGGCAAGGTTTCAAAGGCTGAAAAAAGGGAATACGGAAAAGCAATCCTAAAAATTGATGACTTTGAGGACCTTTTTGAAGGTGTATCTGTAGAAACAGTTGTTTGGATGAGCCATGCAGATAAAATTGATGCCATGCCTGAAGGCTTTATAAGACTTGCTCATACTGAGAACTCTCCTTATGCAGCACTGGCTAATAGGGATAAAAAAATTTATGCCCTCCAATTCCATCCAGAAGTTGCCCATACTGAGGAAGGCAAAAAGATTTTGAAAAACTTTGTCATAAAAATCTGTGGTTGCAAGCCTACATGGAACATGCACTCCTTTGCAGAGCAGCAAATAGAAGAGATAAGAAAAAAAGTTGGAGACTCTAAAGTAGTATGTGCGCTAAGCGGAGGAGTTGATTCTACTGTTACGGCAGTTCTTGTTCATAAGGCAATTGGAGATAATCTTACATGTATTTTTGTTGACAACGGAGTTCTCAGAGCTGGAGAGAGGGAAAAGGTTGAAAAAATGCTGAGAGAAAATTTTCATATAAATTTGAAAGTTGTTGATGCCACTGATAGATTTCTTCATAAACTCAAAGGAGTCAAAGACCCTGAAAAAAAGAGAAAGATAATCGGCGGAGAGTTTATAAAGATATTTGAAGAAGAGGCAAAAAAGATTGAAGGCGTAAAATTCCTTGCTCAAGGTACACTTTATCCTGATGTAATTGAAAGCGTATCTTTTAAAGGACCTTCAGCAACAATTAAGAGTCATCACAATGTTGGTGGACTTTTAAAGAGAATGAAGCTTAAGCTTATTGAACCTCTTAGGGAATTGTTTAAAGATGAAGTGAGGGCTTTAGGAAAGGAGCTTGGAATACCCGATGAAATTCTTTATAGACATCCTTTCCCTGGACCGGGTCTTGCGATAAGATGCATTGGAGAGGTAACAAAAGAAAAACTTGAAATACTAAGGCAGGCTGATAAAATTGTTCTTGAAGAAATTAAAAATTCTGGATGGTATAAAAAAGTCTGGCAGTCCTTTGCTGTTATTTTGCCTGTTAGAACAGTTGGAGTTATGGGCGATGAAAGAACTTATGATTATGTTATTGCCATAAGGGCAGTTCATAGTGTTGATGGAATGACAGCTGACTGGGTTAGACTTCCATACGAATTACTTGAAAGACTTTCAAATAGGATAATCAACGAAGTCAAAGGAGTTAACAGGGTTGTTTATGACATAACCTCAAAACCACCAGGAACAATTGAATGGGAATGATGGTGGTTAGTGACTCGTGACTCGTGGCTGGTGGTTGGTGATTGGGGGATGGTGTTTGATTTAAAGGAATATATAAAAGAGAAAAAGGCAAAGGTTGACAGCTTCATAGCTACATATTTTAATCCTCCTGTGGTGCCTGAAATTCTTCATAACTCAGTAATGTACTCTTTAACTGCAGGTGGAAAAAGAATTCGTCCTATTCTTTGCATTGCCTCCTACGAAGCATGTGAAGGCTTAGAAGACATAACAGCCTATGCAACCGCTATTGAGTTTATTCATACATACTCACTCATTCATGATGACCTGCCAGCAATGGACAATGATGACCTAAGAAGAGGAAAACCCACAAATCATAAGGTATTTGGAGAAGGAATGGCAATCTTGGCAGGAGATGGACTTTTAACTGAGGCATTCACAATACTTTCAAATACAAAATTTGCCAAAGTAAGCAAAGAAGCATTGTTAAAGGTAATTTTTGAACTCTCCAATGCAGCAGGCTTAAGAAGAATGGTTGCAGGACAGGCTTATGACTTGATTGCAGAGGGCAAAGAGCCTGACAAAGATATAGTTGAATTTATTCATTTGAACAAAACCGCAGCCTTAATTAAAGCATCTGTTAAAGCCGGGGCAATTCTTGCTGAGGCAGATGAAGATAAAGTTAAAAAACTTGAAACCTATGGAAATTCAATTGGTCTTGCCTTTCAAATTGTTGACGATGTGCTTGACATTGAAGGCACAACTGAGGAGCTTGGAAAACCTAAAGGCTCTGACTTAAAAAAAGAGAAGATGACATATCCAAGAGTCTTTGGAATAGAAAAATCAAAGCAAAAGGCAAAGGAATTAATTGACATAGCCCTTGAGCAATTAAAAGATTTTGACCAAAAAGCAGAACCTTTAAGAGAAATTGCAAAATATATAATCAAACGAACATCTTAAATGAAAATTCGGCTTGACCAGCTTATTTATCAACGAGGAATTACTGAAAGCAGAGAAAAGGCCCGAGCCTTGATTCTTGAAGGCAAAATCATTGTAAATGGAAATAAAATTGAAAAACCAGGCACCCTTGTTGATGAAAACTCTGAGATAAACCTTTGCGGAGAGATACTTCCCTATGTAAGCAGAGGAGGACTAAAGCTTGAGGCAGCAATTGAAGAGTTTAATGTAGATGTAAAAGAAAAAGTATGTCTTGATGTTGGTGCAAGCACAGGAGGATTTACAGACTGTCTTCTTCAGCATGGAGCAAAGAAGGTTTATGCAGTTGATGTTGGATATGGTCAGCTTGCATGGAAGTTGAGGACAGATCCAAGAGTTATTCCAATAGAGAAGACAAACATAAGATACATGCCAAAGGAAAAAGTGCCTGAAGCTGTTGATATAGCAACAGTTGATGTTTCATTTATATCTCTGAAGCTTGTTATTCCAAAGGTTTTAGAGTTTTTAAAAGAAAATGGTGAAATAATTGCTCTTATAAAGCCACAGTTTGAAGTTGGCAAAGATGAAGTTGAACACGGAGGAGTAATAAAGTCACCTGAGAAAAGGACTCGGGTTGTTGAAGATATGAAGAAATTTTTTGAAAGTATAGGGCTTAAAGTTATAGGAGTAATAGAGTCACCGATAAAAGGGCAAAAGGGAAATATTGAATATTTGATTTATGCAATATTAATCAAAGAGGCTTCCGAAGAGCAATCCTGAGACAGTTGCCATTATTACAACAAGACATACATAGACAAATGTTTTTTTCAATCCAATTGTTCTTGCAATAACCATCATGCTTGGAAGACTTAATGCTGGTCCTGCAAGCAAAAGTGCAAGGGCTGGACCTTTACCCATTCCAGCACCTAAAAGCCCCTGAATTATTGGCACTTCTGTAAGGGTTGCAAAATACATAAAAGCTCCTACAATGCTTGCAATAAAGTTTGCCTGAAGAGAATTCCCTCCAACCAAAGCATAAACCCACTCAGAAGGTATTATGCCTTCATGCCCTACTCTTCCAAAGCAGAAACCTGCAACAAGAACACCTATGAAAAGAAGAGGAATGATAAGATAAGCATAATACCATGTTTGATAAACCCATTGATTTAGCTCATCTTTACTAAACCATTTAAGACTTGAAATCAAAGTCAAGGTCAGAAACAACAAAGCTAAAAACCATTTTATATTATAGATAAACCACCAGAAAGCAACTGCACCCTCCGCAGGCTTTCCCCAGTTTGCAAAAACAAGAAATCCTATCATGAAAAAAACATGAAGAACCGTTTGATGAACAGGCTTTGCCTGTATACCTGAAATATCAAAATCCTCATCTGCTTGCCTTTGTTTTTCTTCTTTTATAAATATCAGATGCATAAGAAGTCCGATAATTATGCTAAAAGCAACTGCTCCTACTGCCCTTGCCACTCCAATATCCCATCCAAGAACTCTTGCTGTAAGAATAATGGCAAGCACATTTATTGCAGGACCTGAATAAAGAAATGCAATTGCCGGACCAAGACCTGCTCCTCTTTGATAAATGCTCATAAAAAGAGGAAGAATTGTGCATGAACATACTGCAAGGATTGAACCTGAAACAGATGCAACTCCGTATGAGAGAATCTTATTTGCCCTTGCACCAAAATACTTCATAACAGCAGCCTTATTTACAAAAACAGCAATTGCTCCAGCAATGAAAAAAGCTGGAATAAGACACAGAAGAACATGCTCTCTTGCATACCACTTTGCCAGAGCAAGTGATTCAAAAATTGCATTCGTAAATCTTGAGTTTTCTATTGGCAAAAAATAGAAAATAAAAAAAAGCAAAACTATAAAAAATAATTTTTTTCTCTCACTCATCTTCCTCTCCCTTCTCTTATTTCTCTATCCACCATTCACTAACCACCATCCACCAACCACCAATCACCATCCACTAATCACCACTCTTATAACGAGGGTCTTCTGTTTTTTTAAATTCCTCAAGTCTTTTAAGTTCTTCTTTTATGTCTTCGTCTGAAATCTTCTCAATAACTGACAAGATTAAAAAACGGCGGAATAAATCAGCGCTTTCAAGGCTGTAAAGAACCCATTTTCCCTTTTTTCTTATTTTTACGAGCCCAGCATCCTTGAAAACTCCAAGATGAAAAGAAACCTTAGGCTGAACCAT
>JBEPZQ010000063.1:0-9062 GCA_041640755.1 Thermodesulfovibrio sp.
CGCGTTTATTACAATTCCCGCAGGAGTGAAAGGCTCGTATGGGAGTTCATTAAGAATTTCTATTCCATTCTCGTTTCCAAGTTTCAAATCTGTCAGTATAATTTCGGGGCTGTATTCATTAATTATTTTCTTGGCTTCTTCAATTGTTGAGGCAGAATATACATTGTATCCTTCATCCATTAAAATTGTTGAAAGTATCTCTCTTTGAAGAGGTTCATCATCTATGACTAATATTGTTGTCATGCTTATATTGGCAGAAAAATTCTTACTTCGCTTCCTTTATTTTGCTCACTTATAAATTCTATTCTACCACCATGTTCTTCTATTACTCTCTTTGCTAAGGGTAATCCCAAACCCAAGCCACCCCTTTTTGTTGAAAAAAAAGGCTCAAATATTTTATCAAGAAATTCTTTTGGAACGCCTGCACCTGTGTCTGCAATGCTTATCAATAATTCATCTGATACGAGGTCAGTTTTAACAAAAAGATTTTTTATTTCAGAATCCCTCATTGCCTGTAATGCGTTCGTGATAATATTTAATAAACAGCTTTTTATTAAATCTATATCAAAATTTAGCGTAAAATCAAACTTGTAATCCTTGTAAATATTAACTCCTTCTTGCTGGGCTTTTGCTTCAACCAAAGATAGAACTTCATCAATAATCTCAACAACACTTGAATTTCTTCTGTTTAGCTTAAGAGGTTTTGTATATTCAAGGTATTCTGTGACAAGATTGTTTATTCTGTATATCTCAGTTTTCATGTTTTCAAGGAGTTTTGTATAATCACTTGACTCGGGGCTTTGTTTTCTTAATTTTTCTATAAGATGGTCAATGCTTAAATTGATAAAGTTCAAAGGATTTCTTATCTCATGGGCAATAGTTCTGCTTAACTGCCCAATAGTGGCAAGATACTCAGCTTCTCTTAGTCTTTGCTGAAGCTGTTTGTTTTCCTCCAGCTTTTGAATCATGAAATTGAAGCTTTCTGCAATTTTACCAATTTCGTCTTTTCTTTTGATATCCAATCTATAAGAAAAATCTCCTTGAGCTACTTTTATAGCTGCCTCATTAAGTTGATCAATAGGTTTTGTGTATCTTTTTGCAATGATATATGTTAGGACGATACCGATAGAGAAAATTAAAAATGTAGCCACAATTCTCTTTAAAGCATTTGCCTTTAGAATTTGCGAGAAGTCATCTTTATTTATCCTTAGATGAATGTAGCCGTATTGGACATTCCCTGCAACAACTGGAACAATTACATTGTAGACATTTTCTTCCTCAAAAACAGGCTCTCCAAGCTCAGCTTTGATTATTAATTCCTTTTTTCTGTGAGTAATTGGTTGTCCAATATTTTGAGGATTTGTACTTGCAATAATTTCCTGAGTGTTACTGATAATTGAGACTTCCTTGATACCCTTCGCATCAAGTTTTTTTAGATAATCTGAAAGCCTGGATGATCCACTCTTTGTTACTTCCTCCACTCCAATTTGAATAGCCTTTGTAAGATCAGCTGTTTGCCTTTCAATTTCTTTTAAGAGCTTTTTTTCTGTCTGGGTATAAAAAATGTAAAGGGATGACACAAGACTAACGTTAAGAAAAAGAAGTAGCAGAATTAGCTTCCACCTTAAAGTGAATATATCAAACATTCTAAAAATCATGTATAATGTATTATAGTATGCTTTCGCAAAGAATATCATCTATCTTTAAAAAGATTACCTATGCTGCAATTAGAGCGGGAAGAAATCCAGAGGAGATAAAATTAGTGGCAGTTTCAAAGTCGCAACCAATTGAAAAAATAATTGAAGCTGCAGACTTAGGTTTGAGAATTTTTGGCGAAAACAGAGTTCAGGAGGCAAAATCTAAAATTGAAAAAATAAGGGACTTTGATATTGAATGGCATCTAATTGGACATCTTCAAACCAATAAAGTCAAGGAGGCTGTAAAACTATTTACAGTTATTCACTCTTTAGATTCAGACCGCCTTGCCTTAGCGATAAATAAAGAGGCTGAAAAGATTAATAAAACTCAAAGAGTACTTATACAGGTTAAGTTATCAGAGGAAGAAACTAAGTATGGAGTCAAAGAAGAGGAAGTGGAAAAACTTTGTGAACTTTGTTTGAATTTAAAAAATTTGCAAGTTGAAGGCCTTATGACAATTCCACCATATTTTGAAAACCCTGAGGATGTTAGACCGTATTTCAGAAAACTAAGAGAAATAAGGGATAGCCTGTCACAAAAATATCCTTTAATCAAAGAACTTTCTATGGGAATGTCCCATGACTTTGAAGTTGCTGTAGAAGAAGGAGCAACAATGGTTAGAATAGGAACAGCAATTTTTGGAGAAAGAATAAAACAGGAGGTAATAAAATGATAGGATTTATTGGTGGAGGAAATATGGCAGAAGCCCTTATAAGGGGGCTAATAAAAGAGGGTAAAAAAAATGTTATTGTTTCTGAACCTATTGAGGAGAGAAGAAGGTATCTTGAGAAGTGTTATGGAATAAAAACAACTCAATCAAATACTGAACTGGTTAAACAATCCGATATTATTGTACTTGCTGTTAAACCTCAAAACATTAAGGAAGTGCTTGAAGAAATAAAAGACACTGTAACAGAAAATCATACTGTCGTATCAATTGCAGCAGGAATTCCTCTCAATCTCATAAAAAATTATCTACGAACAGATAGACTTATAAGAGCAATGCCAAATCTTGCAGCAACAGTAGGTGAAGCAATGACTGTTCTTGCTATCTGTGAATGCCTTGAGATGAAAATAGTAGCACCTGTAAGAGATATATTCATGAGTGTTGGTAAAGTAATCACTTTGCCTGAACACTACATGAACCTTGTGACAGCCCTCTCTGGCAGTGGTCCGGGATTTTTATGCTATATCTTGGAACAGTTAATTGATGTGGCAGCAGAATTAGGTTTTTCAGAAGATATTGCATCAGAACTATTAATACAAACATTTATAGGCACAGCTAAACTGCTTGACAGCGGACTGCCACCTGATAAAATCAGACAAAAGGTTACCTCTCCGGGTGGAACAACAGAGGCAGGGCTAAAAGTACTTTCAGACGGAACACTTAGAGATATACTTTTAAAAACAGTAAAGGCAGCAACAGAGAGAGCCAAAGAACTTTCTCAAAGGGTGCAATAATGTTTATAATTGGCAACTTGTTAATTGCATTAGGTAGCATCTTTGACCTTCTATTAACAATATATTCATTCATTGTTATAGCTGCGGCACTGATAAGCTGGGTAAGACCTGATCCGTATAATCCTATTGTGAGATTTCTATATGGAGTTACTGAGCCAGTTCTAAGACCTATTAGAAAATTGTTGCCCCTAAGAATTCCTATTGATATTTCTCCGCTGATCTTGCTGCTTTTTATCTATTTTTTGCAGAAGTTTTTAATCGTTAGCATCATAGAGCTTGGTTATAGAATAAAAGGAGGATTAGCATGAGAATCACGCCGCTTGACATTCAGCAGAAGCAGTTTAAAGTTAAATTTAGAGGATTTGACATGGAAGAGGTTTACTCTTTCCTTGAAATAATAAGGGAAGAGTTGGAGGAAATTCTTAAGGAAAATTCTATGTTGAAAGAAAAAGTAGCAATCCTTGAAAATCAGTTAGAAGAGTATAAAAAAATAGACCAGACTATCAGAGATACTCTTATGACAGCTCAAAGGCTGGTAGAGGAGTACAAGACTAATGCGAAAAAGGAAGCAGAACTAATAATAAAGGATGCAGAGGTGCAAGCAGAGAACATTATTCGTGAAGCTCAAGAAAAAGTCGTTAAAATTCATGAGGATATAGTTGATCTCAAGGGAATAAGAAGACATTTTAAGGAAGAGCTGAGAAGGCTCATTGAGAGCCATTTAAGGATGCTTGATTTTGACAAGGAAAGGGAAGGAGAGGAAGTTGGTGAATAGTGGCTTATGGATTGTTGTATTGAGATAAGTTGAGGAGGAACACTTGATGAATTTTAAAACCTTAAGAGGAATGCAAGATATTCTTACTGATGAGATTAGTATCTGGCAGTTTATTGAACAACAAGCTAAAGATATATTTGAGATATACAATTTTCAGGAAATTAGAACGCCTATTTTGGAAATGGCAGAACTTTTTTTAAGAAGTATCGGAGAGGACACGGATATTGTTGAAAAGGAGATGTATATTTTTGAGGACAAAAAGGGTAGAAAGGTTGCCTTAAGACCTGAAGGCACGGCATCAGTAGTCAGAGCATATATTGAACACAGCCTATTTAATCTGCCATCACCAAGAAAATTTTACTACATTGGTCCAATGTTTCGTTATGAAAGACCACAAAAGGGAAGATTCAGACAGTTTCATCAGATTGGAGTAGAGGTTTTCGGAGTTAAATCTCCTTCAGTTGAGGCAGAACTTCTTTATATCTTAAAAAATTTTTTCCAAAAACTAAAAATTGATAAACTTGCCTTTGAGATAAACTCTATTGGCTGTAAAAAATGTAGGCAAATATACAAAGAAAATCTATTCAGCTTTTTAAATGATAAGGTTAGCTCTCTCTGCAATGACTGTCAGAGAAGATTTAATAGAAATCCTTTGAGGTTACTGGACTGCAAAGTCCCAATATGCAGAGAAACATTAAAGGATACTCCTTTGATACTTGATTATCTTTGCGAAGAGTGCAAAGCTCATTTTGAAAGTTTCAAAGAAGAGCTGAGTTTCTTGGGGATAGAATTTGTTATTAATCCTAAAATTGTAAGAGGACTTGATTACTATACCAAGACAGTGTTTGAGGTGACAACAACAATGCTTGGTGCTCAAAATGCAGTTGCTGCAGGGGGAAGATATGATGACCTTGTTGAAATGTTTGGAGGACCTGTAACTCCTGCAGCAGGCTTTGCAATTGGTATGGAAAGATTAGTTGAACTTTGTAAACAGACTATTTCCATTGGGCATAAACGACAATTGGTTTATGTTGCATATGCTGGAAAAGGAATTGAAAGGGAAGCAAGAAAACTATCAAACATATTAAGAGAAAAGGGCATCAACACTGAGACAGCCTACGAAGAGCTTTCACTTAAAGCTCAACTTAAAAGGGCAGACAAAATAGGAGCGAACTGGGTCATTATTGTCGGAGAGGAGGAAATAAAAAGGAATAAATATATCTGGAAAAATATGAAGGATTCCACACAAGGCGAAGGCATCTTGGAAGAAATTATTAATTTATTGGAGAATTCAAAATGAACACAGAAAGTTTGCAAAAACTTTTCAAAAAATTCAAAGAGAAAAAAATACTTGTTATTGGAGATATCATATTAGACAGATACATCTTTGGCAAAGTAAGCCGAATCTCTCCTGAGGCACCTGTTCCGGTTGTTGAGGTTTATGAGGAATCTTTCAGGCTTGGTGGAGCTGCTAATGTAGCCAATAATATAAAGGCATTAGGTGGTAATGCTTATATTTCAGGCATAGTTGGCAAAGGCTCAAGTGGTAAAATTGTAAAAGAATTGCTTGAGGAAAGCGGAATAGGAATTGATTACATTTTTGAGGATTCAAGGCGCACAACAGTTAAAACAAGAGTTATTGGAGGCAATCAGCAGATTGTAAGGTTTGATGTAGAAGACAAAAGAAGGCTGGAGGGAAAAGCTAAGGAAGTTTTTCTTTCAATGATTAAATCTGCCCTGAAAAATTTTGATGCAGTAATAGTGTCTGATTATAAAAAAGGCGTTGTCTCAGAGGAGCTTTTTAGAATTCTCGTTTCAGAGAAAAATGAAAAAGGACTTTTTGTTGCTGTTGACCCAAAGGTTGGACATTTCAGATTATACAAGCAGGTATCTCTAATTACTCCAAATCTTGCTGAAGCATCTCATGGAGCTGAAATTGAGATAAAGGACGAAAAGACCCTTATCAAAGCTGGAAACAATCTTTTAAGAAAGCTATCCTGCGATGCGGTTTTAATAACTCGGGGAGAGGAAGGCATGAGTCTTTTTGAGAAAGCCAACTCTGAAATAAATATTACCCATCTTCCAACTTTTGCAAAGCAAGTCTTTGATGTTACTGGTGCAGGAGACACAGTAATTGCTTCCATTACACTTTCCCATGTGGCAGGAGCTTCTCTATCAAATGCAGCAAAGATAGCTAATGTAGCTGCTGGAATAGTTGTCGGAAAAGTTGGGACAGCAACTGCCTCTCCAGAGGAAATACTAAAACTCTGGAAAACGCATCTCTATGCATAAAGCCCTTGCTTTATACTCTGGTGGGCTTGATAGCCTTCTTTCAGTCCTCATCGTTAAAGAGCAAAATATTGATGTTATTGCACTTAAATTTTTAACAGGATTTACCAGCGCTTTAAGAGAAGATGATTTAAATTACTCAAAACAATTTGATTTTCCAATCATTGAAGTTGATATAAGAGAAAAATTTATTCCACTATTAAAAGAGCCTGAACACGGATTTGGGAAAAATCTTAATCCTTGCATTGACTGTAAAATACTAATGCTAAAGGAAGCTAAAAAACTACTTTCAACTTATAATGCCCAATTTATTATTACAGGCGAAGTTGTAAGTCAAAGACCGATGACTCAGCAAAATAGTATGCTTGTTCATATTGAGAAGAAGACTGAACTCTCTGGCTTAATTCTCAGACCCCTGTCTGCTAAACTTCTTCCTCCAACAATACCTGAAAAAGAGGGTATTGTTAACAGAGATTTGCTTTATGACATATGGGGCAGAACTCGCAAGCCTCAGTTGGCTTTAGCAAAAAAATACGGAATTGAGAAAATACCACAGCCAGCAGGTGGCTGTTTCCTTACAGACCCTACTTTTTGTAAAAAATTGAAGGACCTTATTGAACATGACGAGCTTTCCGTAGAAAACATAGAATTACTGAAAGTAGGAAGGCATTTTAGACTTTCTCAAAAATGTAAAGCAATAGTAGGCAGATGCGAGGCAGAAAATGAAGTTCTTCTTAAGCACAAAGGTGTTATTATTCATCCTGAGGATTTCAAAGGACCTGTTGTTTTGCTTTCAGAGGTATTTTCAGATGATGAAATAGAAAAAGGAGCATCAATTTGCGTTTATTATTCAAAAAAAGAGCAAAATAACATTGTTATCAGAGTCAATGGTCATGTATTAAAAAAAATTTATGGTGCAATGTTAAAGGATGAAGTTGTAAAATATAGGATAGTTTAATTGGACAGGAGGGATAGCATGAAAAAAATAGCAATTTTTATAGTATTTTTGCTTTTGTTTGCTTGTGGAGGAAAAAAGCAGGTCAAACAACCATCTCAGGAGTATTTATACACCACGCAAACATTTAAAGTTGTAGATGAAATAAGACAGGCTTATCAAAATAAGGAGCTTGAAAAAATAAAACAATACACCTCTGAATCAGCTTATAGAGATATCATAGCAAGCATAAGACCTTTTGACAAGGCAACACTTGAATTTACTCCTGTTTTTGCAGAGATAATCGGTGATGAGACAAGACTTTATGTTTCATGGAATGGAAAATGGAGCTATCTTGGAAAAGAAACAGAAGAGAGAGGACTTGCAAGCTTTCTATTAAAGGGCAATCCTCCTAAGGTTGAGAGAATTTTAAGAGGAAGTCCGTTTAGATATCCAGATTAACCAAATCTTCCTGTAATGTAGTCTTCTGTAAGCTTATTTGACGGGACAGTAAATATTTTCTTTGTTTTATCATATTCAATCAGTTCTCCAAGCATCATAAATCCTGTCCAGTCAGATATTCTTGCTGCCTGTTGCATGTTATGGGTAACAATTATTATTGTAACCTTATCCTTCAAAGAAACAATCAACTCTTCTATTTTTGCAGTTGAAATCGGGTCAAGGGCACTTGTTGGTTCATCAAATAGAATAATTTCCGGCTCAACTGCTAAAGCTCTTGCAATACACAGTCTTTGTTGCTGTCCACCACTTAAGCCAAAGGCATTGCTGTTAAGTTTATCTTTAACCTCTTCCCAAAGTGCTGCATCCTTAAGAGCTTTCTCTACTCTGTCTTTTAGCTCAGCCCTGTTTTTTATTCCCCTTAATTTCAATCCATAGGCAATATTTTCAAAAATGCTCATTGGAAAGGGAGTAGGCTTTTGAAAAACCATTCCGATTTTACTTCTAAGCTCAATGAGGTCAATATCTTTTGCAAGAATATTTTTGCCTTGAAATATTATTTCTCCTTCATATCTGTTACCTGCATAAAGGTCATGCATTCTGTTAAAACATCTAAGGAGTGTAGTTTTTCCACATCCACTTGGACCAATCAAGGCAGTAATTTGGTTTTTGTAAACTGTCATGTTTATATTTTTTAATATGTGGATATTGCCTGCATAAAGAAAATTTAAATTTTTTACTTCCAGCTCAATAATCAATCTCTATACCTCCTTTTTATGAGAATTCTTCCAGTAATTGTGGCAAAAAGGATAAACACTGTTATCATCAATGCTGCTCCCCATGCCTGAGCATGCCATTCTTCGTAGGGACCCATTGCGTATTGAAAAATAGTTACTGTAAGGGATGCTATTGGCTGACGCATATCTAAGGAAAAATAATTGTTATTAAAAGCCGTAAACAGAAGCGGTGCAGCCTCTCCTGTCACTCTTGCGATTGCAAGAATAATGCCTGTGAGAATTCCAGTTGCTGCTCCTCTGTAGACTACCTGAATGATTACTTTATAATAAGGCGCGCCAAGTGCAAAAGCAGCCTCCCTCAGCGTCCAAGGAATTAGAGAAAGCATGTTTTCAGTTGTTCTTAAAACAGTTGGTATCATAATTATTCCTAAGGCTATTGCTCCAGCCCATCCACTGAAGTGTCCAAGAGGTTTTACAATTATAGCATAAACGAATGCACCTACAATTATTGCTGGCACACTTACCATTATATCTGCAAGAATGCTTATAAACTGAGATATTTTATATTTTCTGCCATACTCTGCCAAAAAAGTGCCGCCAAGCACTCCAACGGGAACACCTATCAATGTAGCAAACAATGTAATTAAAAAATGTCCTACAAATGCATTTCTTAATCCTCCGCCTTCCTCTCCGGGAGGTGCGGGATCAT
>JBEPZQ010000064.1:0-9048 GCA_041640755.1 Thermodesulfovibrio sp.
ATTTTCAGAACTTACGAAAGTGCGAGAGAATTTTGTAGGCTAATCTAAAAATTATAACTCATTGATTTTAAAATTTTTTTATTCAAAAGTTGATGAAGTGGGGTTAAAACATTGGGATTGTTTTTTAGTCCTTCATAAAGTTCCCGAATGCCTGAGAAATAAAAAAATCCTACAAGAAACTTAAGTTCCTCGCTTTTTTGAATTAAATCAATGAGGCGTTTTTTAAGGTTTTTGTATCCGCTGTTGGTGATAAAGTTTCTGAAGGATGACATTTTTTTATGTCACCTCATAAGCCCTAATTGTTTGATAATCTTTCAATCAAGGCATAGAGATAGTCTTGCATTTCTTGGGCAGAGAGATTGTCTGGAACAGTTTCGTTCAATATCATTGATTTGAACATTTTTCTTAAAAGCTCTGCTGGAGCTGTTTGCAGAATTTTGTCACCTATGCTTTCATTGTAATTATTGATCAGAAATGACTCTGTGTACCATAGTTCATTTGTCAATGGAATCATGCTTGAGCAGGATAGATGTTTTACTGTCTCAGGCACAGCGTTGTTGGCAATTAGGATTGCTCTTATGTCGTGGTTTAAAGATTGCAGTCCTTTAACAGCTGGATTTTGACCAAGTCTGTGCCTTCCTTTGGTAAGAGCAGAGAATCTTGTTATGTTAACGCCGGAGCAATAAATATGTTTGTTGCTATCAAGGGACTTGATTATAAAAAACATGAAATCATTTGCATATTGCATGAGCTATTCCTTTCCACAAACTTTGCAAGATGGGTCTTTTCTTGCCTTAAAGGTTTTAAATTCCTGTGTCAGTCCATTCCAGATAAGAAGTTTGTTTTCCAGAAGATTGCCAATTCCTACAAGATATTTTATTGCCTCTAAAGCTTGAAGTGTTCCGATAACTCCAGGTGTTGCTCCTACAACTGGAAATGTTTCCTTTGGTGGTGCTTCAGGGAACATGCATTTGAGACAAGGCGTTTTTGGTGAATGTATGAAACTCAGCATGCCTTGAATTCCATATATTGCGCCAAAAACAAGGGGAATCCCCTTTTTGATTGCCACTTCATTTAGGATATATCTTGTTTCAAGGTTGTCCATGCAGTCAAGTATTATTTGAGCATCTCCTACAAGTTCATATGCGTTGTCTTCAGTAATTTTCTCTGTAATCGGGATAACTTCCACATCAGGATTTAAGGCTGAAAGAGTTATTTTTGCTGAGAGGGCTTTATTAATTCCAATTCTTGAGGGACTGTGAAGGATTTGTCTGTTTAAATTTGTAATTTCAACGCTGTCAAAATCGCATATTATAATTTTTCCAACTCCTGCTACCGCAAGATAAATTGAAACAGGGCTTCCAAGTCCACCAGCTCCTGCAATAAAAACTGTTGAGGATTTTATTTTTTTCTGCCCTTCCTCGCCCCAGCCTTCAATCATCATTTGTCTGTTGTATCTTAGGAAATCCAACCCATTACCTCCTTCATCTCTTTGAGCGTTTCTTCGGCGACTTTTTTTGCCTTTTTACAGCCTTCCTGCGCGATTTCAATAAGTAACGCTGGGTTGTCTATCAGCCTTTGACGGTTTTCCCATATTGGCTTTAGGGTGTCTATAACATGGTTAATCAAAATTTTTTTGCAGTCTATACAGCCGATTTTTGCGGTTTTGCAGCCTTCAGTGACTTCATTTTTTTCATCATCTGTAGAAAATATCCTGTGTAAGTCAAATACAGGACACTTTTGAGGGTCACCTGCATCACTTCTTCTTTTACGAGCTGGGTCTGTTACCATTGTTCTAAGTTTTTCAGTAACAGTTTTTTCATCATCGCTTAGATAAATTGCATTTCCATAGCTCTTTGACATTTTTCTTCCATCTGTGCCAGGAACCTTTGGAAACTGTGTAAGAAGGGCTTCCGGCTCTGGGAAGAACTCTTTTCCATAAAGATAATTGAATCTTCTTGCAACCTCCCTTGAAATTTCAAGATGGGGCACTTGGTCAACTCCTACAGGCACATATTTAGCTTTGTAGATGAGAATGTCAGCGGTCTGAAGCACAGGATAGCCTAAAAAGCCGTAAGAGTCAAGGTCCTTGTCTTTTATTTGTTCTTTTTTCTCTTTATATGTTGGCACTCTTTCAAGCCATCCAAGAGGTGTTATCATGCTTAGGAAAATGTGAAGCTCTGCATGCTGTGGAACTTGAGACTGAATAAATATGGTTGATTTTTGCGGGTCAAGTCCAGCTGCAATAAAGTTCATAAGAAGATCAAAAGTATATTCCTTTATCAGCGATGGATTTGGATAAATAGTTGTTAAAGCATGCCAGTCAGCAATAAAGAAAAAGCATTCATATTTATCCTGAATTCTTACCCAGTTTGAAAGTGCTCCGATTAAATTTCCCAGATGAAGTGGTCCGCTTGGCTGCATTCCACTTAAAACTCTATCCATATATCGCCTCCTATATCAAGCCAAAAGGCTGAATTCTTTCCTAAATCATAGACAGTATGGAATAAAAAATTTTAACAAGGGGTAATACAAAAATTCTTGTTAATCCTGTAACAATCATGAACAATACAATTATTGAACCGAAAGGTTCTATTCTCTCCATCATTTCAGCATATTTAATCGGTAGCACTCCCATAAGAATTCTTCCACCATCAAGAGGAGGAATAGGAATCAGATTAAACGCTGCAAGGATTATATTAATCATTATAGTTGCCTTTAAAATCAAAATGAGTGGTTCAAAGATAAAGTCTGGTATAATCCCCATCAAAGGAAAAGCTATCCACTTAATTAAAATTGTGCAGACTATTGCAACTAAAAGGTTTGCCATAGGTCCGCCCACTGCAGTTAAAGCCATTCCAGCACGGGGATTTTTAAAGTTGTATGGATTTACAGGAACAGGTTTGGCGTATCCGAAAACCCATTGTCCACTTGTGAGGACAAGCAACATAAATGGCATAATGATAGTGCCGAAGAGGTCTATGTGGGCAACAGGATTTAAGGTAAGACGACCAGCATATTTTGCCGTATTGTCTCCTAATTTGTATGCAATCCATCCATGTGCAAGCTCATGAAACACAATGGCTATCAGAATTGCTGGAGCTGAAATGATTATTTGTCTTATAATTCCTTCAAATTCCATTATTTTATCCTTATCATGACTTCATCTGGGTTGACCATGTCTCCCTCTTTTACATAAATTTCTTCAACAACTCCATCAACAGGTGAATGAATTTCGTTCTCCATTTTCATGGCTTCTACAATAACTACCGTATCACCAGCAGAGACTTTGTCGCCTTTTTTGACCTTTATTTTTACAACAGTACCCGGCATTGGAGATGTAATATCTCCCGGCTCGGATGCTCTTGGCCTTACAGACTCTTTTGGCTTAATCTCAACCTTACCTTCTTCGCTTGGAACAACTTCTTGAATGGATTCTACGATTACTTCTACGAGCTGATTGTTTACATAGAGATAATAAGGTCTCTTTCCATCTACCTTGTGTCCCTTTCCACCAACCTTTACATGATAAGATTCTCCATAGAGATTTATCATAAATTCCGTGGGTGCAAGGCTTGGCGTTGGTTTTGCTTCTTCCTTAGCTTCTATTTTAGCAGAAGGAAATTCCTCCTTTATGCCTTTTTCCTTAGCTTCAAGGAATTCAAGAAATACCTTTGGAAATAAGCAGTAACTTAGGACATCCTCATCTGAACGAGCTTTGTCTCTCAGTTCCTTTTTAGCTTTTTCAAACTCTGGCTCCAGTAAGTCAGCGGGTCTGCAGGTAATAAATTCTTCATCTCCAAGAATTTTTTTCCTTACCTCTTCGTTTACAGGAACAGGTGGTCTGCCATATAGTCCTTTAAAGTAGTTTTTTGTCTCAGTTGTAACCATCTTGTATCTTTCTCCTGTAAGAACATTAAGGGTTGCCTGAGTGCCAACTATCTGGCTTGAGGGCGTAACAAGGGGAGGATATCCAAAGTCTTCCCTGACACGGGGTATCTCTTCCATGACTTCCTTTATTCTGTGAAGGGAGTTTTGTTCCCTCAGTTGATTCACAAGGTTGCTGAGCATCCCTCCAGGTACTTGATAAACTATTACTTTTGGATCAGGTCCTATGTATTCGCTTTCAAGGGCTTTATATTTTTTTCTTGTTTCAAAGAAGTAATCAGCTATCTCATCAAGTAATTCCATGTTGAATTTTGGATCCCTTTCAGTGTCTTTTAGAATATGGCATACTGTTTCAAGGGGTGGTTGGGATGTACCACCAGCCATAGTTGATATTGCGCAATCTACAATGTCAACACCAGCTTCTATTGCTTTGATTGTTGTAGCAACAGCCATTCCAGCAGTGTCATGGGTATGAAGGTGAATTGGAAGGTCTATTTCTTCTTTTAGTTTTTTTATAAGATTGTAGGCAGTGTATGGATCAAGAAGTCCTGCCATATCTTTAATGCAAATTATGTGTGCTCCCATATCTCTCAATTTTTTTGCAAGGTCAACAAAGTAATCTATCGTGTAAATTGGACCAATCGTATAGCAAAAGGCAGCCTCAACAGTTCCTCCATACTTACGAGTTGCTTCAATTGATTTTTCCATATTTCTTAAATCATTCAGAGCATCAAAAATTCTGAGAATATCTATTCCATTTTCAATGGTCTTTTCAACAAATTTTTCCACTACATCATCAGGATAATGTCTATATCCTACAAGATTTTGCCCTCTGAGTAGCATTTGTAATTTAGTGTTTTTTACAAGAGACCGAATTGTTCTCAATCTTTCCCACGGGTCCTCCCTGAGAAATCTCAAACAACTGTCAAATGTAGCTCCTCCCCAAACCTCAAGGGAATGGAAACCAACTTTATCCATCTTCTCAACAATTGGCACAATGTCCTCAAGCTTTAGCCTTGTTGCATGCAAGCTTTGGTGAGCATCCCTCAATGTTGTATCCATAATTTTTACTGGTGTTGTAATCATCTTACACCTCTATTTTATTATTTATAGAGCATTTTTTGACTATATCAAGCAGTTAGCAAACAATAATCACCGAAATGGGCGAATCACCAATTGTATTTCTACACCCTGCTATGGGCAACAATGGCTGCTGAAAGTATAACCGCTATGTCAAATGGGTCTTTTTCTTCTGTATAAAGCAGTTTTTCAAGTCGTTCATCTATATATTTTGTGCTGAAATTTCCTTTTCGGAAATCTTCATCTTCCATTATTTTTATGTAGAGGGGGATTGTTGTCTTGACTCCTCTTATGATATATTCACTCAAAGCTCTATGCATTCTTCTTACAACTTCATCCCATGTTCTTCCCCATGCAACGAGCTTTGCAAGCAAAGAATCGTAGTATGGCGGAACATTGTATCCCTCAGTAACATGTCCATCAATTCTTATTCCAAATCCTCCGGGTGAATAATAGGCTGTTACAATGCCAGTGGAGGGTAAGAAATCGTTTAAAGGGTCTTCTGCGTTTATTCTGCACTCTATGGCATAACCATCAAGCCTTATGTCACTTTGCTTGATTGTGAGAGTTTCTCCTGAGGCTATTCTTATCATAGTTTGCACAAGGTCTATTCCTGTTACCTCTTCAGTAATCGTGTGCTCCACCTGAATTCTTGTGTTCATTTCAAGGAAGTAGAAATTTAATTTCTCATCCACCAGAAATTCAACTGTGCCAACATTATCATATCCAACTGCCTTTGCAATTTTTATAGCTGCCTCCCCCATCTTTTGTCTGACTTCTTCGGTTAATAAAAGAGATGGTGCAATTTCAATAAGTTTCTGATGTCTTCTCTGTATTGAGCAGTCCCTTTCTCCAAGATGGATTATGTTTCCGTATTTGTCAGCTACTAACTGAATTTCAATATGATGAGGTCTTTCAAGAAACTTTTCAATAAAAATTCTTTCGTCTCCAAAGGCTTTCTTTGCCTCTGACATTGCAATGGATATCTGTCTACGAAGACTTTCCTCATCATAGCAGACTCTAAGTCCCCTTCCACCTCCTCCTGCTACTGCTTTGATCATCACAGGAAAACCGATTTCTTTTGCACATTTAACAGCTTCTTCTAAATCGCTTAATGGAGGAGTGCCGGGTAAAAGAGGAATTCCGAGTTCTCTGGCAATGTTTCTTGCTTCATTCTTAAGTCCCATTTTCCTGATAGCCTCTGGATTGGGACCAATAAATGTTATACCTGCTTGCAGACAAGCCTCAGCAAACTGAGGATTTTCAGCCAAAAAACCATATCCGGGATGTATGGCATCGCAGCCTACATTTTTTGCAAGTTCTACAATTCCGTATATATTAAGATATCCTCTCAGTGGTCCTGGAGTGACGAGATAGGCTTCATCAGCCTTTTTGACATATCTTGCAGTTGCATCTGGCTCACAATAGATAGCTACAGTTCTAATTCCAAGCTCTTTACAAGCTCTGATAATTCTGAGTGCAATTTCTCCCCTGTTGGCAATTAAAACTTTCTTAAACACTTTTCACCTGTAAACAAGGATTTTAGAGAATTAAATTTATTATAAAAATTTTTTATTTTTTTTGCAATAAAATATGGGTTATTGTTCCCTTATTTTTTCCTTTTGTCAAAAATGGCGATAGAAATTTAAAAATAACTAAAACCTTTTGAAAATGGACATTTTTTACTGTCATCGTATGTTAAATATATGGACATTGCGAGAGAATTTATTTCTGAGGCTATACTTTCTTTTTATGAGATTGCTTCGGGACTTTGTCCCTCGCAATGACAGAGAGGTGTTCACCATGCACCATCCACCAACCACTATCCACTAATCAGAGGCTGCCTCACCCCATTGAGGGGGTCTTGCGGTGACGCTTTGGGTAATTGCTACGCTATGCTCGCAACAAGGGGGCTCTCAGTGAAGCTTGGCTTTCTTTATTTTTGGGTTTTGTCAACTCTGCCTTTAGTAAGTTATGTTATACTAAAAAATGTATATCATACCAGCAATTGACCTAAAAGACAGCAAATGCGTAAGACTTCGTCAAGGCAAATTTGATGATGTAACTGTCTATTATGAAAATCCAGAGGATGCAGCAAAAATATGGCAGGATGAAGGAGCAGAGGTTCTCCATGTTGTTGACCTTGACGGAGCAAAGGATGGAAAAATCAGCAATCTTCTCTCAATTCAAAAAATAAGAAAAACATTCAAAGGCAAAATAGAAGTTGGCGGAGGAATAAGAAGGTTTGATGATATTAAGATTTTAGTTGAGGCAGGAGTAGACAGAGTAATACTTGGAACAGTTGCTGCCCACAGTCCTGATTTTGTAAAACAAGCCTGCGAAATGTTTCCATCCCGAATAATAGTTGGCATAGATGCAAAGGATGGATATGTTGCAGTTAAAGGCTGGGTAGAAGTTACAAAAGTCAAGGCAACTGAGCTTGCGCTCAAGCTTCAGGACTATGGTATCTGGGGTGTAATTTACACTGATATCTCAAGGGATGGAATGCTTGTAGGTCCAAATATAAAAGCAACTGAGGAGTTGGTTAATACTCTTAAAGTTTTTGTAATTGCCTCTGGAGGAGTTTCCTCACTTGATGACATTTTAAATCTTAAAAAAGTAAAAGGACTCTGGGGCGTCATTACTGGTAAAGCTCTTTATGAAGGTAAAATTAATTTAAGAGAGGCAATTTTGGCAGTGAGGGAATAATGAAAAATATATTAAAAAAACAGGAGTTAATTGAGCAGATAATCATTGATAAAAAAAGAGGACTGTCAGATATTGAAATAGGTAAGAAATATGGAGTTACTTATAAACAGATTGAACAGGCAATTGTTAAGTCAACGGGAATTTCAATAAGTTCTTTTTCCAAAAAAAAGAAAATCAAAAGTTTATTTCCAAAGGATTTTCAACTACAGACAACAACTGTTTGGAGTTTTAAGAATAGAGGAAATTGGGCAACCCACTCAGGAGAATACAGAGGAAATTGGTCTCCCTATATACCAAGAAATGTGATTTTGAAATATTCAAATATAGGAGACTTGGTTTTAGACCAATTTTGTGGTGCAGGAACAACTGCAGTTGAATGTAAACTTCTTGGAAGGCGTTGTATTGGTTTGGATATAAATGAAAAGGCAATTGAACTTGCAAAAAAGAATATTGATTTCAAAGTGCCTTCAATTTTTGGAGAAATTTATGAACCTGAGCTTTTAGTTGGTGATGCAAGAAATTTGAATTTTTTAAAAGACAACTCAATAGATTTAATATGTACTCATCCTCCTTATGCAAATATTATCCATTATACAGACAACAAAGAAGGAGATTTGTCTTACTGCAATATTGAAGAATTTTTGAAACAAATGCAAATTGTTGCAAGAGAATGTTTCAGAGTTTTAAAGCCAAATAAAAAATGTGCGATTTTAATTGGAGATATAAGAAAAAATAAATACATAGTGCCTCTTGGCTTTAGGCTTCTTAAGGTTTTTTTAGAAAGCGGATTTAAACTTAAGGAGCTCGTAATAAAAAGACAACATAATTGTAAAACAACAGGCTTTTGGTATGAAAGAAGTTTCAAATTCAACTTTCTCCTGCTTGCCCATGAATATCTTTTCATTTTTGAAAAACCTCAAGACCGCCTTTGCTTAGAGGAACAGGCTTTTGGTTATGAAATCAATGAACAAACATTTAAAATTGAGACACCCCCTGAAAAATTTGAAACAATAACTGTGTGGATATTTCCTGAAAAAAATTATGAGAATCTCATTTATTGGAATTTGATAAATCGTTATTGCAAAAATGGTAACTGCAAAGTTATTGATACTTTATCTGTTTATAAAAAACAAAGAAAGACCGCACAAGACTCTCAATTAGAACTTTTATATCTTAATTTTTCGCTTAAAGAATTAAATAATTTTTTTGAAGAACTCAAACGAATAATAGAGTTTTATCTGCCAAAAATAAAGGAAAATGGATATATTGCCATAAGAACTCAAGATAGAAAATCATATGGATATACAATTCCTTTAGCAAAAATGCTTATTGATGAAATAGTTTTTACTGAACTTAAACTAAAAGAAATTG
>JBEPZQ010000065.1:0-8941 GCA_041640755.1 Thermodesulfovibrio sp.
TTCAATAAAGCCTTACTATAGACTGCTTCGCCCCAGATTGCCACGCTATCGCTCGCAACAGGGGGGCTCGCAGTGACGAGTGTCTATCTCTACTTTTCGATTTTGGTAAAAGTTGAATTTGTCGTGTATAATATATTTAAAACTACAATGGAGGCTTGATATGATTGAAAAGGATAAGGTAGAGAAAGTTTTAGGCAAAATAAGGGTAGGACTTATGGCTGATGGTGGTAACATTGAACTTGTTGACATCAAGGACAATGTTATTTATGTAAAATTAAAAGGTGCATGCGGAACATGTCCAATGGCTACTCTTACTCTTAAAAACTGGGTTGAAAAAACATTGAAGAGCGAGATACCGGAAGTCAAAGAAGTCGTAGCTGTCTAAATGGAATGTTTAGATTTTTAATAATTTTTTTTCTGCTGTTTACCATAACAGCAGCTTTAGCTGAAGAAAAAGTTCAAATAAAAGATATAAGATATTACGCAATTTCAAATGGAATAAGGACAGTAATTGAAACTTCTGGAGTTGTTGAATTTACAAAGGGACAACTAAAAAATCCTGAAAGGCTTTTTTTTGATTTCAAAAATGCTACCATTGGGTCTGAAATAAAAAAAGAATTTTTTGTAAACATCTCCTCTTTAAACAAAATTCGCATTGGACGTTTTGACATCAATACAGTAAGAGTTGTATTTGACCTGACTGATTCCAATTATCAATTCAAAGTCATCCAGCTTGAGGACCCTTACAGAGTTGTCATTGATATATATCCTACTCAGCATGAATTAGGTTCATTCAAAGAGGAAGAGAAAGAGAGAGACATTACACACTCTAAAAATATAGTCAAAAGAAAAATCGTAATAGATGCAGGACACGGTGGTCATGACCCCGGAGCAATAGGACCAAACGGTCTCAGAGAAAAGGATGTTGTGCTTGATGTTGCTCTGAAAGTCAGAGACTTGATGAAAAAAAAGCTCCAGTATGAGATAATCCTCACCAGAGACTCAGATATTTTTATTCCCCTTGATAAAAGGGCAGAAATTGCAAATAAAGCAGAAGCAGACCTTTTCATATCAATCCATGCAAATGCAGCACCAAATAATCATGCAAGAGGAATTGAGACATATATCTTAAACTGGACAGACGATGAACAGGCTATAAGAGTTGCTGCAAGGGAAAACGCTATATCGGTGAAAAAACAGAAACAACTGAAGGGAGAACTTGGAATTGTTCTCGCATCCCTTGAAAGGGAGGCAAAGAGAGACAAATCAGTTCATATTGCAGGATACCTTCACAACTCCATTGTTAGCAATCTAAAGGCAAATTATTTAAGGCATGATAATGGCTTAAAGCAAGCCCTATTTTATGTTTTAGTAGGTGCAAAAATGCCATCTTGCCTTCTTGAAATTTCATATATCAGCAATCCTGAAGAAGAAGCTTTACTATCAGAAGAGTCATACAGGCTGAGCATAGCAAAGGCAATTGTTGATGGCATTGAAAACTATTTTTCCAAATCAAACAAAGTAAAGCAGGTTAAATACACAGATAACTTTCTTAATAGAGCAGATAGCAAGAAAAATAAATCTTCAAAATCAAATAGGTTATAGATGGATATACTTATCAAAAATGCCAACATAATTGATGGCACTGGAAAAGCTATATTTAAGGGAAACATTGGGATAAAGGACAAAAAAATCCTTTATATCGGGAAAGAAACTTTCAAGGCAAAAAAAGTCATAGAAGCTGGGCAATATCACGTAACTCCGGGCTTTATTGACACCCACTCCCATTCAGATTTTACTATCCTTGCAGATGCGAGGGCTGAAGGAAAGATAACTCAAGGGATAACAACTGAGATTAATGGAAATTGCGGACTTTCAGCATTCCCAATGTTTGGTGAGGCTCTTGAAAGAAGGCTTCCTGAACTGAAAGCATTAGGACTTAAAAGCTGGCAAACTGCTGATGAGTATTTATCTTTAATTAAAAAAGCAAAACCAGCTGTTAATGTTGCTTTTCTATGCGGGCATGGAAATTTAAGAGCCTGCGTTATTGGATACAAAAATAAACCTGCAAATAAAAAACAGATTGCATCCATGAAAAAACTTTTAAAAGAGCAACTCAAAAATCATATTATCAAAGGAATTTCAACTGGACTTATTTATCCACCGGGAATGTTCGCTGATACTGAAGAATTAATTGAAATTTGCAAACTACTTAAGCCTTACAAAGGAATTTACACAACCCACATGAGAAGTGAAGGTGAGAGACTTCTTTCAGCAGTTGAAGAAACAATATTAATTGGAAGAAAAGCAAATGTTGCAGTTCATATTTCCCATCTTAAAACATCTTGTAAGGAGAATTGGTGGAAGATAGAAAGTGTTTTGCAAGCAATAGAGAATGCTCAAAAGGAAGGAATAAAAATAACTGCAGACAGATATCCTTATACTGCCTCTGCAACTGACCTTGATGCTTTTCTTCCAAACTGGACAGTAGAGGGAAGCAGAGATGAAATTATTGAAAGACTTAAAAACAAAAGTGTAAGAGAAAAAATAAAAAAATACTTAAAACAAAGAGGCAAAGAGTTCCTTGATGCTCTTCAAATATCAGATGTTGCCTTTGAAGGAGACAAATCTTTTGAAGGAAGGCGAATTGGTGAGCTTACAACGCTTGAGAATGCCTCTGATTTTATATGTGACCTTCTTATTCGTTCAAATCTTTATGTTGGAGTTATTTATTTTGGAATGAGTGAAGAAAACTTAGAAAAAATAATGTCAAAACCTTATGTCATGATAGGAACAGACAGTTCTGCAAGATGTTCCTCTGGAGTGACTGCCCAAGGAAAGCCTCATCCAAGAGGTTTTGGAAGCTTTCCAAGATTTTTAAGAAAATATGTTTTTGAAAAAAAGATAATGAGCATTGAGGAGGCAATTAAAAAAATAACCTACACTCCAGCAAAGACATTCAGAATTAAAGAAAGAGGACTAATTCGTGAAAATTATTTTGCAGACATTGTAATATTTGACCCAAATGAGATACAGGATTTGGCAACATTTGAGGAGCCCTTTAAAATTTCAAAGGGAATAAAATATGTAATTGTAAATGGAGCAATATCAGTCAAGGATGGAGAGCTAACTGGAAAAAGAGCTGGAATGATTGTATGAAAACAGTTGCAATTACATTTAGCATTGACGAGAAAAAACAGTGGTTAAACAGAGATTACATTCAAAAAATTTTGAGCATAGGTTTTATGCCTTTTATAATCACGCCTGATATGCTTCCTTTAAAAAATGAAATCATAAATAAAATTTCTGCTCTTGTTCTGTCCGGAGGTGGTGATATTAATCCAAAATTCTATGGAGAGGGAAATCTTGCATGTAAGAACCTTGTTCTCGATGAAAGAGTAGAGGCAGAGATGGAACTTTTAAAATTATTCATTCCCACAAAAAAGCCTGTTCTTGGAATATGCTTTGGAATGCAACTTATGAATGTATTTTTTGGTGGCACCCTTTACCAGCACATTGAAGGACATTCTCAATGTCATCACGAAATTGAAATATTTGAAGATTTTCCCTTAAAAAAAGGTATATTCACAGTAAATAGCTCCCATCATCAAGCTGTAAAAGATATAGGCAAAGGATTAAAAGTTTTTTGCAAAGCCCTTGACGGAATAATTGAAGGCTTTTACCTTGAAGACCATCCTTTTTTCGTAGGAGTCCAGTGGCATCCTGAAAGGGATGAGGGAGAAATCTCAAAGACCCTTTGGCAAAATTTTGCAAAAACGATACAATAAATTATGAGTCCCACAAGAAAATACAGAGTATCAATTGAAAGAAGTTTTTACATTTGGATTTTGCTTTTTTTCATAGGAATACTTCTTTATCTTAATTATCAGATTCTTAAGCCCTTTTTTGCCTCTGGTGGGTGGGCAATTGTTATTGCTTTGGTTTTCCATCCAATTTTTGATTTTCTTCAAAAATATCTAAAATACAAAGGACTCTCTGCTTTAATTACAATCATTTTAGTTGCCATACTCTTTCTCTTTCCCTTTGTAATAATCTCCTATCAGATAATACTTGAAGCAGGAGATTTAATAAAAAAAATTGACTTACCAGAACTAATCAATAAAATGACTCAAAATCCTTTCATCGCAAAGGTATTTGAAAAACTGAGCTTCATAACAGGTGGAAACACAGAAGCTTTACAAAATCTTATAAAAAACGAAATATCAGGACTTATGAAGGAAAGCGCTATAAGAATTGCTCATGGTTTCGGAGATATTATCAACTCTGTCATAAACATTGTCTTAACGTTTTTTATTGCATTCTTCTTTTTGAAGGACGGAGACAAATTTGTAAGAAAAATCATAGAATTTCTTCCCTTTGCAGAGTCTGACAAAGTTGCCATAAGAAATCAAATTAAAAACATCATATACACAACTTTCTATGGAGGAATACTGATTGCAATCCTTCAAGGAACGATTTTAGGAATCACATTTTACGCTCTTGATATGCCATCAGCTACACTTTGGGGATTTGCAACAGCTATTGCTTCCTTTATACCAGTATTAGGAGCATTTGCAATCTGGGGACCTGCATCCATTTATTTATTGGTTAAAGGTTACATACTTAAAGGCGTAATACTTGCCTTAGTGGGTGGACTTATTATAAGTTCCATTGACAATGTTTTAAAACCCTTAATTATCAAAGGCAGAGTTAATCTACCACTTATATTCATCTTTCTTTCTGTTTTGGGTGGAATAAAGGTTTTTGGACTAATTGGATTTATTATTGGTCCCCTAATTTTCAGTCTTTTTGTCTCATTCATTGAGATTCTTAAAAACTTTATAGGAGGTGGGGAGCATGTTTGAAAGAAAGGATTTACAAGCATTAGAAAAATTTAACTCAGAAAACACCCCCGTAGTCAGTGTTTTTCTTAATGTATCTCCTGATGCAAGAAAAAGAAGCGCATACATCTCAAAATTCAAAAATCTTGTTAAAGCTATTCCTGAGGGAAAATTAGCAAATGTAAAAGAGGATATAGAAAAAATTGAGAAATTTTTGCAAAGCGAAAGGGAATCATTTAAAAAATTCCTTGTTCTCTACAGTTGCGTTAAAAAAGGGCTCTGGCAAAGATACGATTTAAATATTGACTCTTTAAAAGAAGAACTAATTATAGAGAACACCCCTTACACAACTCCTCTTTTTGATTTATTGGATAACTATCAAAAATACGGAATTTTGCTCGTAGATAAAAGAACAGCAAGAGTTTTCCTTGTTTTTTTAGGAGATATTGAGGAGTACGGAATGGTTCATCACGAAGATGTCCCCGGAAAGCACAAAAAAGGTGGCTGGTTTGCTCTCGCAGAGAAAAGATATGAAAGGCATATTGACTATCATGTAAAAATGCACCTTAAAGATGTCCTTGAAAAATTTGGTGATTTTTTGAAAGACAGAGAAATCAGAAGACTAATTGTTGCAGGACCTGATGAAGCTTTGAGTGAACTAATGTCAATGCTTCCAGATAACATCAAACAAAAAATTATAGGAAGAGCATATATTGAAAAGGATGCTTCAAAGGAAGAGGTATTGGAAAAAGTTGCACCTATCATTGATGAGTATGAGAAATCAAAGGAAAATCTTACAGTTTCTGAGCTCATTACAAAGGCAAGCAAGAATGATAAAGCAGTCTTAGGAATTGACGATGTGCTCAAATATTTGAGGGAAAAGAGAGTGATGAAGCTTGTAATTCCAAAGGAGCATGTCATTGAAGGAGTTATTTGTCCAGAGTGCGGATTTGCAACAAACCAGCAGATTGACTGCTGCATGGAATGCGGTGGATGTGTTATGAAAAGCTACAATCTCATTGAAAGAGCAACTGAAATGGCATTGGAGCAATCAGCCCTAATTGAGGTTGTCAAAGACGAAAAAGACAGAAAAATCCTTATTCAGCAAGGAGGCGCTGGCGCATTTCTAAGATTTTGATGCGTAAATTGAGGGATTTTTAGAGATTGCTTCGCATCCTTCGGATGCTCGCAATGACAGCAAAAAATACTTAATTTTCAAATGGTTATACCAATTTTTGGATTTCTATCGCTATTTTGGGGACGATCTGAAAAGGAATTTTAAAAGGAGATTGACGAGCTTCTTTGTCAATGCAATTACTGAAATTTTTTCATTTCACTCCCTTTTCTTTGTTATCTCGACTCCTTCCTGTCATTGCAAGCTGAAGGAGTAGCATTTTTCTCGCGCTTACAACCTGTTCTGCCATTGCAAGCCCGAAAGGGCGTTGCAATCTCTTTTCCTTTATGCCCCATCCTTTCATAGCGAGTAGCGAAGGAATGCGAAACAATCCAGTTCCATATTGAAAAAACAAGATTGCTTCGGATGCTGAAGCCCTCTTGCAATAATGGGACGGAAAATGTCGCGAAATGATGTATAGAGAGAATATCTCGCAATGAAGAGTGAATAAACGACACTTGTCAAGAATTTTGTGTTTCATACGCAAATCTCATCTGAAACATTTGTTGAAGTTCATACAATACGGCAAATGGATAGAGGTTGACTACAATCGCCTTTAAGTTCATAGTGCATTGGGATATAAGAGTCCTGAGGAGTTTGAAATGTTATACTATAAAGAGGCAGGTAGGAGAATAGCATGACCTCTACACATTTAAGACATCAAAAATGTCCAACCAAAGGGGTGCATTACAGTAAAATTATTGAAAAATTATGCTACGGATTGTGGTAAAATAATTAGAAAATCATGCTAAATTACGCAATACTTACATTTTTTATAAGCTTTATAATCAATGCAATTATAATCAGGCTTTACTTTAAGCCAATAGGTGAAAGAGCTGGTCCACAGCAGTTTCATAAAAGACCAACACCGAGATTTGGCGGAGTTGCTCTTTACATTGCTTTATTGGGAGTAGTACCATTAAGCTATTTAAAAAAGGATATTTTTGCTGATTCTCTTCTCTTTCTTGCGCTTATTTCTTTTCCTGTATTTCTTTCTGGTTTTTTGGAAGATTTAACAAATAGGCTAAAGCCAAAGATTAGACTTATTTTTATGCTTTTTTCTGCTGCACTTGCTTTTTTTATTTTGGATGTAAAGGTGATAAGATTAGACATTTCATATGTTGACAGCTTGATGGCACTTACTTATGTATCTTTTCTTTTTACTGTTTTTGCCCTTACAGGAATTACAAATGCAGTCAATATAATTGATGGATTTAACGGTCTTGCAAGTATGGTGTGTTTTTGCATTCTTATGGCAATAGCTTATGTTGCTTATAAACTTGGCGATTACTACATTGTAACTTCTTGTGTGCTTTTTGCCTTTGCATTGCTTGGATTTTTCATACTTAACTATCCCTACGGATTTATTTTTCTTGGTGACAGCGGTGCATATTTAAGTGGGTTTATTGTAGGTATTTTATCTATTTTGCTTGTAAAAAGACATCCTCAAGTATCTGCATGGTTTGCATTGCTTGTTAATTTTTATCCTATATATGAGACGATTTTTTCTATTTATAGGAGAAAATTTATAAAATCTTCATCTCCAGCACAGCCAGATTCATTACATCTTCACTCGCTTTTTTACAAAATCATTACAAAAAAAATCTTAGGTGTATCAAGATATCATTTAAGAAACAATATTACTTCTCCTTTTATGTGGATATTAAATCTCATTGCAGTGCTTCCAGCCATACTTTTCTGGAATAACACCACTATACTTATAGCTTTTACGATTTTATTTGCAGTGATTTATACAACAATTTATTGGTGGTTAATCAGAAACAGGATGCCAAAGAGTCTTAAAAGAATTTGATTCTCTTTTTAGGAAAATTTTTTGATATAATTTAAAATAATGCTTTTTGATGCTTTTGAAAAGATACTGGAGAAAACTCTGGAAGCTTTAAAAGAATGTTATAAGGAAAGGCTTGTTTCTGTTGTTATTTATGGCTCTGTTGGAAGACAGACACAAAGGTTTGATTCAGATGTGGACCTCCTTATTGTAGTAGAAGACCTTCCAAAAGGAAGATTTGCAAGGCTTGAAGAGTTTGAATGCGTTGAAAAAATGATAGAACCAGTTGTAGAAGATGTAAGAAAAATCGGTGTTCAAACTTACCTTAGTCCTGTTATAAAAACTCCTGAGGAAGTAATAAAAGGAAGCCTTCTATTTCTTGATATGGTTGAGGATGCAAAAATTCTATATGATAGGGATAATTTTTTTGAAAAATTTCTTGAAAGCTTTAGAGAAAAACTTAATAAACTTGGTGCAAGAAGAATAAAAAGAGGCAGTAGCTGGTACTGGGAATTAAAGCCAGATTACAAACCAGATGAGGTTTTCGAGATTTGACAAACAAAGACCTTGTTAAAAGTTATCTTTTTAAAGCTGAAAAAAGATTAAAAGCTCTTAAAGTTTTATATGATGAGCAAGATTACTCTGATGTAGTTAGAGAGGCTCAGGAAATTGTTGAATTATGCCTTAAAGCACTTCTTAGAGCAGTTGGAGTAGAACCACCAAAATATCATGATGTTAGCAACCTTTTAAAAGAACACAGAAACAAATTTCCTCAAATAAAAGATAATGAACTTGAAGAAATTTGCTTTATTTCAAAAAGACTTAGGAAAGAAAGAGAACTCTCTTTTTATGGAGATATTGATTTTATTCCTACTGAGGAATACACTGAAGAGGAAGCAAATACTGCTATACAATGGGCAGAATTTGTTTATAACACTTGCAAAAGAGTAATTGGAAACTAAATCTATTTTATAAAAAATTTTGTTAACCTGTTATGCGAGCCTCTTCAAGGTGCTTTTAAATCAGTCATTGCAATGAGCTTTTACCGACAAAGCAATCTCACTTTTTCTTCCTTTTCAAACTGAAAAATTGCTGCGCACCTTCAGTGTTCGCGATGACAGTAAAAAAATGTTCTAT
>JBEPZQ010000066.1:0-8820 GCA_041640755.1 Thermodesulfovibrio sp.
CCTTTGATGTCAAACCATCCCTTTATTGCCATAATCCACAGGAAAATAAAAATAAATCCTAACTTTATGTAACTCAGTCCAATAACCTTTAACTGGAAAAAGGGTTTCCCAAAAAATTTTTTAACAGCCCATGCAAGTTCCCTTACACTCAGCCAGCTTATAAATCCACCTAAAACTACATTAAAAGCCACGATTTCTTTTTGCCATATAAAGTAGCTACCAATAGCCAATAATGGCACTAAAATAAGTGTTTGCCTATTGATTCTCTTGATTACTTCCTTGTCCATCTTCCCTGTTCACCTTCCTTATAAATCTAAAAATTTCCTTTATTCCAGCGGCAAAGCCTGCCATCAGAAAAATTATTGAAAAAATTGGAAAAGTATTGATTAGTTTATCAAGAAAATATCCAAGTATAACACCTACGACAACACAAAGAACAAAATTAATACCTAAGGCTGATGCCTCAAGCATTATTTTAAATATGGATTTTTTTGTTTTATCCTCGCTCACCCTTCTACTCCACACTCTGATAATACAAACTCTTTAAGAAAAGATGCAACTTCTTTGTAAAAATCTGTCTGGGCTTTTTCATAAAGGGTCTCACAAAACATAGGAATCCAGTCACAAAGCCTTTTTAAAAACTCTATCTGCAAGTCTTGAAGATTTTGCTCAATCAGATAACTCATAAAAATAAGCTCCATAGAAACATGGTCTGGAGCTAAGTCAAACTCCTCATCAATTGCTACTCCTGCTGTCCAGTAAAAATGCTGAACATCATTAAGGCTTAAATCAATAGGTATGTCTGCATATTTCTGACTTCTGTAAAATTCCTCATAGTTTGGCACCTGCCCCTCGGTAAAAAGATTAACATAGTCATCGCATATCTCTTCGTAAGTATCATTTATAGTAATGCCTGTTAGGGTCTGAAAATCCTCTATCATTTCAATATCAGGAACATCCATAAAAAGGTATCCAAAAAATCTATATATTTCAGCCCGTTCTTCTTGCTCTAAGGGATCTAAAAAATTCATAGCTCTTTAAGTGTGTTATATGCTGCATCTATAGTTTTTTCTATATCCCTTTTTGTATGGCTAAGAGATATAAAGCCTGCTTCAAACTGTGATGGAGCTAAGTAAACTCCTCTGTTTAGCATTCCCCAGAAGAATTTTTTGAACTTTTCAATGTCAGAAGTCTTTGCTGTGCGGGCATCAACAACTTCAACATCTGTAAAATATGTGCAGAACATGGTTCCTGCCCTATAGAATTTAACTTTTGCTCCTGCCCTTTTTGCTGCATCCTTAAGCCCTTCTTCAAGGGCGGTCATCTTCTCTTCAAGCTTTTTGTAAGTGGAGCGCTTAGATAATATTTTCAAAGTCTCTATTCCTGCGGTCATTGCCAATGGATTTCCTGAAAGAGTGCCTGCCTGATAAACTCCTCCATCAGGTGCAACCATCTGCATAATTTCTCTCTTTCCACCGTATGCTCCAACAGGAAGCCCTCCTCCAATCACTTTTCCAAGACAGGTAAGGTCTGGTTTTATTCCATAATACTGTTGAGCTCCACCAAAGGAAACCCTAAATCCTGTCATCACTTCATCAAAGATTAGAACAATCCCGTGCTTTTCTGTCTCCTGTCTCAGGGTTTTTAAAAATTCTTCCTTTGGAAGAATGCATCCCATGTTTCCCACAATAGGTTCTAATATTACGCATGCAATATCCTGCCAATGTTCTTTGATAGTGTTTTTGAATGCTTCGGTATCATTAAAGGGAAGCACTATGGTCTCAGAGGCATAGGAAGATGGAACACCTAAACTGTCGGGAATTCCAAATGTTGCACCACCTGAGCCAGCAGCAACAAGAAGTCCATCCACATGTCCGTGATAACATCCTTCAAACTTTATAACCTTTGAGCGTTTTATAAATCCCCTTGCAACCCTTATAGCAGACATGGTCGCCTCTGTGCCTGAGTTTACCATTCGGATTTTTTCAATTGAGGGAAAAGCTTTCATCACTAATTCCGCAAGTTTGATTTCAAGCTCAGTTGGAGCTCCATAGCTTGTTCCTTTTTCAACAGCTTTTTTCAAAGCTTTGACAACTGAGGGATAGGAATGTCCAAGAATTAGCGGACCCCATGAGAGAACATAATCTATGTATTCATTTCCATCCACATCGTAAATTTTAGAACCCTTAGCTTTTGATATGAAAAGAGGATTTCCACCAACTGCTTTGAATGCCCTCACAGGACTGTTTACTCCACCGGGCATTAATTTTATAGCCTTGCTGTAAAGTTTCTTTGACTTCTTTGTTTTCATTTTCTCCTCCTCTTTAATGCTAATTAAAACATCTCACCCAGTGTCCGGGCTGTTTTTCAATAAGGGCTGGGACATTTGTCAAACAATGGTCTTTTTTCATGCTACATCTTGGATGAAAAACACATCCCGATGGTAAAGTTTTTAAACTTGGAACATTTCCGGGAATGCCTGAGAATTTTTTACCTTCAGATGGAATACATTCCAACAAAGCTTTCGTATAAGGATGAAGGGGGTTTTTGTAAATTTCCTCTACCCAGCCCTTTTCCATAATTCTTCCTGCGTACATTACCATTACTGAATCTGCGTATTCACCAAGTATATTTATATCGTGGGTTATTAGGATAAGTGATTTTCTCTCTGTTTTCACAAGATAATGCAACAAATCCAATATCTCTTCCTGAACTGTAACATCCAAAGCAGTTGAAGGTTCATCTGCTAATATAAGGTCAGGTCCACAGGCAACTGCCATTGCAATCATTACTCTCTGCCTCATTCCTCCAGAAAGCTGATGGGGATAGCTTTCAAAAACATGGGATATCTTAAACTTTTCAAAAAGTTCCCTCGCAATTTCCAATGCCTTTTTTTTGGGCATATGGAAATGATGTATAAGAAGCTCTGCAACTTGAAATCCAGCCTTTAAAACAGGATTTAGGGAAACCATCGGATCCTGAAAAATCAGTGAAATATGCCTTCCCCTTATTTTTCTCAATTCTTCAGAATTGAGATTAAACAAATTTTTATCTTGAAAAAACACCTCTCCTTTGGCTGTAAAAAAATCTGGCAAAAGATTGATTATAGACAAGGCAGTTAAACTTTTACCGCTTCCACTTTCGCCAACAATTGAAAATATTTCACCCTTGTCAACTTGAAAATTTATATCTTCAATAAAAAGTAAATCTTTAAAAAAAATGCAAAGTTTTTTAACCGATAAGGTCACTTTACTTATTTAATGCTTCTTTTAGTTCTTTGCTCATTTTGAAATGGATTGCCCTTTGAGGAGGCACTTCAATCTTTTCGCCTGTTTTTGGATTTCTTGCAATCCTTGCGTCCCTTTCTTTCACTTTAAAGTTGCCAAATCCTCTTAATTCTATCTTTTCTCCCCTTGAAAGAGCTTCTTTCATTCCATCAAATATCATGTCTATTATTAATGCAACCTGTTTTTTTGTTAGAATATCAACCTTTTGAGAAACAGTTTCTACAAGTTCTGATTTTTTCATGGTTACCTCCGTTAATTTTCAATTTGTGGTTTATAAAGGAAGTATAAATTCACACTGGGCAAAATCCTTCTAATCAGGGATTCGGTATCTCCCTTTAAAAATTCCTTGATAATTGTCGTCTTTTTTGTTACCACCTCCGGCTCTCCTTTTATTTTTGCAAGCTGAGCAGCAACTTTAACCGCGTAATCAAGGTCTCCAATTTCATCCACAAGTCCTATTTCTTTAGCTTTAATGCCTGTAAAAACCCTACCATCCGCTATTGCCCTAACTTTTTCAATTGGCATTTTTCTTCCCTCTGAAACAGCATTGATAAACTGGCTGTGTACATCGTCAATGAGTTTCTGAAGTACTTCCCTTTCATCCTTCTGAAGTTGTTTAAATGGAGATGTTATATCTTTGTATTTTCCGCTTTTTATAATTTCTGCCTGTATTCCTAATTTATCAAGCAATCCCTTTACATTCGGTAATTCAATCAAAACACCGATAGAGCCTGTCAATGTGCCCGGATTTGCAATAATCTTTGTTGCAGGGCAAGAAATATAATAACCTCCAGAAGCAGCAACAGAACCCATTGAGACAACCACCGGTTTTACTTTAACTGTCCGTTTTATCTCTTCATAAATCTCCTGAGATGGAACAACCGCACCCCCGGGACTTTCCACTCTCAGGATTATTGCTCTGATTGATGGATTTTTTCTGTAATCCTTTAATTCTTCAACAATGTTCCTTGAATCAACAATAACGCCCTTGACATTAACAAGAGCTATTTTTCCTGAAGAAAGACTGGTTTCCATAATAGCAGCAAGGAAACTAATAAACAGGAAAGAGCCTAATATTATCAGAAAAATTTTTAATTTTTTGCTTCTCATTCTCCCTCAGCCTTTTTCATGCTAAGTCCTATTTTTCTTTTTTCAGGATCAACTTTAACAACTAAAACCTTTATTTCATCGCCTTCGTTTACTGTTTTGTCTTTATCTATCTCAGATTTATAAACAAGTCCTTCAACAATTCCTTCTAAATCAACAAAGATTCCGTGTTCTGTCCTTTTAATTACTTTACCAGTATAAATCTCACCAACTTTAAATCTCTCAGGAATTTCTCTTATCCATGGGTCTTCTGTCAGTTGCTTGATGCCTAAAGAGAGTTTTTCTTTATCTGGGTCCAAATTTAAAATTACTGTCTCAACCTTCTGTCCTTTTTTGAAAAACTGTGATGGATGGTCCACATGTTTTGCCCAAGAAATGTCAGATATGTGCACAAGTCCATCTACTCCCTCAGGAAGTCTTATAAAGACGCCAAAGTCTGTAATTGTTTTTACTTTTCCTATGATCCTGTCCCCTACTTTGTATTTTTTGCCTACTATTTCCCATGGTCTTGGCTTTAGCTGTTTGAGGCTCAATGCTATTTTTTTGTTTTCCTTGTCAATATCAAGGATTTTAACATTTATCCATTCGTCAACCTCAGTGTAGTGAGTGGGATGTTTGGGCTCTGTCCAGTCAAGCTCGCTTAAATGAACAAGTCCTTCAACTCCTTCCTCAAGTTCAACAAATATTCCATAATCCTCAATTCTTGTTACCTTAGCCCTTACTTTCATTCCAGGTTTATATTTTTGGTCAATGTTCTCCCAAGGGTCAGGTTTTCTTTGCTTGTATCCAAGTGTTATCTTTTCATTTTCCAAATCCGCCTTCAACACGACAAATTCATATTCCTTTCCAACTTCAAAAAACTTTGAAGGATGCTTTACCTTTCCCCAAGAGATGTCTGAAATATGAAGGAATCCGTCCACGCCTCCGATGTCAACAAAAACACCGAAATCTGTAATATTTTTAACCTTACCTCTTATCTTTTCCCCTTCTTTAACTTTCTCAGCAAGCTCTTTCTTTATCCTTTCCTTTTCTTCTGTAAGAATAGCTTTTCTGGAAAGAACAAGAGTCGTTTTTAAATTCTTCCAAGGTCCGTAAAGATTTCTTGGAGGCTCAATCTTTTCTATTTTGACCTTAAATGTTTTACCAACATATCCATCAAGATTTTTAGGTTTTGAAAGCTCAAGTAATGAAGCAGGGATAAACCCCTTTATTCCATAAAAAGATGCCAACAAACCGCCCTTTGTTTTAGAAGTAACAGTAACTTCTACAGGCAGTCCCTTTTCATAGCTCTCCATAAGCGTTTCCCAAGCTCTAATCTTCAGTGCTCTGTCACGGGAGAGAAATATAGCTCCTTGAGCATCATCTATTTTTTCAATGTAAACATCAATCTCATCGCCTTCCTTTAGAGTTTCAAGCTCAGTTTTTGAAAAATCGCTCAAAGGAATAATGCCTTCAAATTTATAACCCACATCCACAATAATTCCATCATCCCTTACACTAATAACTTTTCCCTTTACTATCTCGCCCCTTTCTACATGAGGAATAGAACTCTCATATAGGCTTTCCATTTCTTGTTGTTCGCTCAACTGATTCTGCATGGCACTCGTCCTCCTTAATTTATAAGCATTTTAATTTTATCAATTACTTCGTCAATTATCCATTGTGGTGTTGATGCACCTGCAGTTACTCCTATTTTTTTTACATCTTTTAACCAATTTTTGTCTATTTCTTTTGCTTCTTCAATATGATAAGTTTTAACCCCTATCTTTTTACAAAGATTTGCAAGCTGAGTTGTATTTGCACTGTTTCTGCCACCTATCACAATCATTACATCAACCTGATTTGCCACCTTTTCTGTGGATTCAAGTCTTTTTGAGGTAAAGTTGCAAAGAGTATTGAATATTCTTATCTCTTCAAACTCATCAAGGGAGTTAATTATTTTATTGAGAATTTCCTTTACCTTTGATAAAGGTTGGGTTGTCTGCTGAATTATGCCAATTTTTTTATTTAAATTGGGAATTTCATCAGAACTTACAACAACAGCCTTTTCTCCTGCGTAGCTGACAATTCCCTTTACTTCAGGATGTTCGCTGTCTCCTATTATTAAAACCTGATACCCCTCTTGCGAAAGCTTTTCTGCGATATTTTGCGCTCTTTTTACAAAAGGACAAGTGGCATCAATAATTTCATAGTTTTTGCTTTTTAATTCTTTAAGTTTATCCTTTGGTATGCCGTGTGCCCTAATAATAAGCGTATTAATGTTTTCTTGAGCTGACACATCCTCAATAGGGTTAATTCCCATTTCTTTTAGTCTTTCAATGACCTGTGGATTATGAATGATAGGACCTAAAGTAAAAACGCCATTCTTATGTTTCTTTGCAATGTCAAAGGCGATATCAATTGCCCTTTTTACTCCAAAGCAAAAACCAGCACCTTCTACGAGGATAATTTCATGCATATGTTTTTGATAATACAAGATATTAAGCAGATTCTGCAACTTTTTTGAGAATCAGCGAAATAACTTCCTGAATTGAAAGCTTTGATGTATCAATATAAATTGCATCTTTGGCTCTCATCAATGGAGCTATGTCTCGGGTTGAATCTCTTCTATCCCTTTCAATGACATCTTCAAGAGCCTGCTCAAAGGTTATCGGCTTGGAAAGTTGAATCAGTTGCTCATATCTTCTTTTTGCCCTTACCTCTGGAGAAGCATCCAGATAAAACTTCTTCCAAGCATCAGGGAATACAACTGTTGTCATGTCTCTTCCTTCCGCAACTGTGTCATATTTCATAGCAAAGCTTCTCTGTATTGGAAGCAAAAATTTTCTTATTACGGGTTTTGCAGACAACTGGGATGTAACAGCACCTATATCTGGCGATCTTATTAAATCTGAGACATCTTCACCACAGAGGAAAATTTTTCCATTTTCATAGTAAATTGCGATGCTATTAAGCTCTCTTTCTAATTTTTCATCCTTCATATTAGAAAAATCTTTAATATTAGGAAATTTTTTGAAAAAATGGAGAGCAACTGTCCGATACAAAGCTCCTGTATCAAGATAGTAAAATCCCAAAATCTTTGCAACTTCTCTTGAAATAGTGCTCTTTCCAGCACCTGAAGGTCCGTCAATTGCAATGACTCTTTTCATCTTTGAAGCCTCTCAAGCAATTCATAAAATTCAGGGAAAGATATGTCAACGCAGTCAGTATCTTTTATAATGGTTGTTCCTTCTGCAAAAAGCCCTGCCATGCTCAATGCCATTGCAATCCTGTGGTCCTTGTAAGAATAGACCTCAGCACCCTTGAGTTTGCACGGTCCATTTATCTCAACTCCGTCTTCAAACTCTTTTATATCCACTCCCATTTTGCTTAGCTCAGTTACCATTGCCTTTATTCTATCAGATTCCTTTGCCCTAAGTTCTTTTGCATCTCTTATAATTGTTGTGCCATGTGCCTGCGATGCAACAACGCATAAAACAGGAAACTCATCTATTAGTCTTGGAATTAAATCTCCCTCAACAACAGTGCCTTTTAGCCCTTTTGAGCTCTTTATAAAAATATCTCCAACTGGCTCTCCAGCCTGCTGTCTTTGATTTAATATCTCTATACTCGCTCCCATCTGGAGCAAGACATCCATAAAACCTGTTCTTGTTTCATTTAGGCAAATGTTTTTTATAAGAACCTCAGAGTTATCTAAAATAACTGCTCCTGCAATGAAAAATGCCGCAGATGAAAAATCTCCGGGAACAGTTAGATCAAAGGGCTGAAGTTCATTTTGCGGAGGTAGTATTTTCACTAAAGGTCTTTTAAACCCATCCCTCATACTCCATCCACTATCCAAAGAAACGCCCATGCTTTTGAGCATTCTTTCTGAGTGGTCTCTGCTTTTGTGAGGCTCGATAACTACTGTCTCGCCCTCTGCATAGAGACCTGCCAGCAAAATACAGCTTTTTACCTGAGCACTTGCAATAGGCATTTCGTATTCTATTCTCTTTAATGAACCGCCTTTTATAACAATAGGTGGAAGACTGTTATCTGCTCTGCCCAAGATATTGGCTCCCATTATGGAAAGGGGCTTTATAATTCGCTTCATAGGTCTTTGCCTTAGAGATTCATCGCCTGTGAGAATGCTTAAAAATGGCTGCCCTGATAGAATACCACTTAAAAGTCTGATTGTTGTGCCAGAATTTCCACAGTCTATAACATTCTCTGGTTCTTTTAAAGACTTTAAACCTTTGCCATTTACAATAATCTCCTTTGAGGAATTTATTTCAATCTCAACTCCTAACGACTGCATTGAATTAAGCGTGCTTATTGGATCCTTTGCCCATAGAAAATTTTTTATCTTTGAACTTCCCTTTGCAATTGAGGCAAACATAACAGCCCTGTGCGATATGGATTTATCTGGCGGAGGCGTTTTTTCTCC